>DXHG01000064.1 GCA_019113455.1 Candidatus Treponema faecavium
GACATGCACGACACAATGCACGAAAACACACACTGCTGCAGCGGCGCGTCTCCGGCAATAAAACGCGACTGGAACATGAACAGCCGGCGCAGGTCAGAAAACGCGCAGTCTGAAACCGCCATCACCGGACGCAGGAGCGCGCTGTCGGCTCCGCAGCGCGCAAGATAGAGCAGCACCGCCGCCGCTCCCATAGAAACGCCGTGGAGCGCAATCGAGCAGTCAGGCCCCATGCGCGCGCTGAGTTCGCGCAGCCACAGTTCCATATCGAGCGCGTCGGTATAGCCCATTCCGGTGAGTCTGCCCTGCGACGCCCCGTGCGCACGGCAGTCAATCGCAAGCGACGCGGCGCCGCGCTCCGCATATGCGTCTGCAAGATACGCCGTACCCGACGCGGAATCGGCATACCCGTGAACAAGCAGCACTGCGCGCTTACAGCCGCCGCCGTGCGGGCGGCGGATATAGCCTGAGAGCTTTTGGCCGCGCGCGTTTGTTACACAGACGCGCTCAAGTTCGCCGTTTTCCGCGCGGGTATGCCAGCTGACTTTTGACTCAAGCAGCGGCGCCATCACAGCAGCGCTGTGCAGATGCGCCGAAAGCGGCGGCGCGGCACAGGGGGCATCTTTTTTGTTCCCGCGCGCCGCGTGCAGCTTTTGCCGCAGCGCGCTGAGTTTTTCGGCAGCTGACGCAGCGCTTGTCCGCTGCCTGCGTTTGCGCACGCAGAACACCGTATAGTACAGAGAGGCGGCGGCGGTGCCGCAGAACACGGCTGCGCCCGCGCAAAGCAAAACCAGTATCAGCACAATCCGCATACTGTATGTCCTTTATTCACTGAAGTATACCATAGATACGGCAGATGCCAAAGCCGCGCACACAGCGCAGAACCGCCGTCGGCCTGCACTGACCTGAATGGCTCTGGTCAGCGCGCCTGTTATGCGCTATTATTTACAAGGCAATACGGTGCGCGCTGTATGCGCGGCACGATATATAATAAGGAAGTGCAGCATGTTTTATATAGACACATACTATCTCGTTCTTGTCGTACCGGCGCTGCTGCTCTCGGTATGGGCGCAGTACAAGGTAAAAAGCACGTTCAGCCGCTATGCCGCAGAGCAGGCACGGCGCGGCGTTACCGGAGCAGAGGCGGCGGCCAGTCTGCTTTCGGCGGCAGGCATCAGGAACGTACGCATTGAGCGCGTCTCAGGCAGTCTTACTGATCACTACGATCCAAGTACAAAAACGCTTCGTCTTTCCGATACGGTATACAAAGAGCGTTCCATAGCCGCAATCGGCGTTGCCGCGCACGAGACAGGACACGCCATTCAGGATGCGGAGCGCTACGCGCCGCTCGTGCTCAGAAGCACGCTCGTGCCGCTTGCCAATATCGGAAGCAGCGCCGGCCCCGTACTCGCAGTGCTCGGCATTGTTCTCGGTTTCGGAGTGCTCATACAGGCAGGCATCGTGCTCTTTGCGTGCGCGGTCGCGTTTTATCTTATTACACTCCCTGTGGAGATAAACGCCTCGCGCAGAGCCGTGTCGATGCTTGGGCGGCAGGGTATTCTGGACGCCGGCGAACTTGCGGGAGCAAAACAGGTGCTCACCGCAGCAGCGCTCACCTATGTCGCTTCCGCGCTTACCGCCGTTGCAAACCTTATCAGGCTCGTGCTCATGTCGCGCAGCAGAAAAAACTAGCGCCAATCTTTTCGTATACAAAAGGAGTAACTATATTATGAAACAAACGCCCAGATGGAACCTGGACAGCATATTCAGCGAAGCGGAATTTACCAAAGCAACGGCGGAATACACCGAACTGCTCGACGGCCTTGATTCGCTTTTAAGCGCGGCAGAAACGCTTGAGCGAAAGGCGGACTCAGGCTTTGATTTTCCGTTATGGCTTTCGGCGTTTTATCCCGTGTGCAACCGCACCGGCGCGCTTGAAGAAACGCTTCACTCATTCGCCTACGCGGCCTATTCCACGGACACGACAAACACCGCGTACCTCAACCGCGTGTCGCATCTCGATGAGATACTGCTTCGTTCCCGCCGCCAGTCGCTGCGGTTTGCGCGGCTGCTTGCCGCAAACGAGTCGCAGCTCGATGCGTTTTTTACGCAGTTTCCGCAGTTTGAGTCATACCGCTACAGCATACGCTGCCAAATCGAATATGTCAGACACTGCATGTCTGAAGCGGAAGAAGACCTTGCCGCCGACCTGCAGCGCACCGGAGCCGACGCGTGGAGCCGCCTGCACGAGCAGCTTATTTCAACGCTTGCCGCCGCTGACGGGCGCACGTTCAACGAAATACGCAATCAGGCGTACAGCGCGGACGCTGCGGTACGAAAAGAAGCATACGAAACAGAAAAGGCGCTCCTTGCCTCGGCGGCGATTCCTGCCGCAGCCGCGCTCAACAACATAAAAGGCGCGACGGTAACGCTTAACCGCAGGCGCGGCTGGACTTCCGCGATAGACCGCGCGCTCTTTTCTTCCCGCATGGAAAAAGATACGCTTGACGCGCTCATCAAAAGCATCCAAGACTCACTGCCGCTGTGGCGGCGGTATCTGCGCATAAAAGGTCGGCTTTTGGGGCATGATAACGGCTGTCCGTTTTACGAGCTTTTCGCGCCGCTTCCGCCGCCGGGCACAGAAACCGTGCAGGAAAAACACTGGACGTTTGAAGCGGCGCGCAGCTACATTACGGAGCGCTTTTCGTCATTCTCCGGCGAGATGGGAGAATTTGCACGGCGCGCATTTGACGGCGGCTGGATAGACGCCGAAATCAGGCCCGGCAAAACAGGCGGTGCGTACTGCATCGATCTGCCGTATTTTAATGAGTCGCGCGTGCTTTCTAACTTTTCAGGCACGTTTTCAGATGTAATCACGCTTGCCCACGAGCTTGGACACGCGTTTCACCACCACTGCATCACGCCGCTTGACTACGCGCTCACTCACTACCCGATGACGCTTGCTGAAACGGCAAGCATTTTTGCAGAAACAATCGTGATGAAAGACGTCATCGAGCACAGCAGCGGGTACGAGAAAATAAAGCTCATCGAAAGCCATCTGCAGGACAGCTGCCAGGTGCTTGTCGACATACTGTGCCGCTTTTACTTTGAACAAAGCGTGTTTGAGGAGCGGGAACACGGCGAGCTGGGCGCAGCCGATTTCTGCCGTCTCATGACAGAAGCGCAGAAAAAAACATACGGCGAGGGCTTATCGGAAACGAACGGGCAGTATGGCGGACATGAATATATGTGGGCGGTAAAAACACACTACTACAGTCCTGATCTCGATTACTATAACTTTCCGTATACGTTCGGTCTGCTGTTCGGCACGGCGCTGTACGGCAGATATGAAAAAGAAGGCCCGTCATTCGCCGGCACGTATACGGAACTCCTCAGGCAGACGGGAAGCCTTTCGTGCGAGGCAGTCTGCCGCAACGCCGGATTTGACATCACCTCAAAAGCGTTTTACGAGTCCGCGATTGCCTCGTTTACAGCTGAAGTAGAGCAGCTTGAACAGTGGGAACAGTCGATCCGCACGCAGCGCTGACGGCGCCTGACGCACAATCCCTGCCGCACGGCGCCGCCTCCGCTCCATGCGGGGAACGTCATGTACGGACACGCGCGCTCATCGGAGAACGCGCGCTCAATCTCCTCACGCAGGCGACAGTCGCCGTGTTCGGTCTGGGTGGCGTCGGTTCCTATGCCGCGGAGGCGCTTGCGCGCGCAGGTGTTGCGCACTTTATACTTATAGACAGCGACTCCGTCTGTGAAAGCAACATAAACCGCCAGCTTATCGCGCTGTACTCAACGCTCGGCAAACCCAAAGTATCCGTGATGAAAGACCGCATACACGACATAAACCCGCGCAGCACGGTAGAAACACATGTGCTCTTTTACGGCAGCGATACGGCAGACAGCGTCGATATACGGCGCTGCAGCTGCATCATAGACGCCATAGATACGGTAAGCGCCAAACTGCTGCTTGCCGAACGCGCGGCGGCCTATGCAGTCCCCGAAATCAGCTGCATGGGAACGGGCAACAAGCTTGATCCTGCGCGGTTTGAGGCGGCTGATATTTACGAGACTTCCGTATGTCCGCTTGCGCGTGTAATGCGCCGGGAATTAAAAAAAAGAGGCGTCGAGCGCCTCCGTGTCGTATACTCAAAAGAAGAGCCGCGTTCATGCGGCGCAGACAAGGAACGGCGGCCGCCGGCAAGCATTGCGTTTGTGCCGGCAGCCGCCGGACTGCTTCTGGCATCAGAAGCAGTCCGCATTATCACTAAGGATTATACTGCATAACTCCCCGCGCGCTTACGCGTTAAGCAGTTCCGCGAGCTTTGCCGCGGTAAAGCCGAGCATTTCGGCGACTTTTTTTGCCGGAGCAGATTCGCCAAAGCGGTCGATGCAGAAGAGATCGCCCGCTCCCGCTGCAAGACCTTCCCAGCCCATGCGCGTGCCTGCCTCAACAGCAACAACGCGCTTTGCGCCGCCGATAATCTTATCGCGGATAACGTCAGGCTGCTTTTTGAACAGTTCGCGGTCTGGCACGGACACAACCCGCACCGTGCGGCCGTTCACCTGAGCCGCCGCTTCAAGCGCGAGCGTTACTTCGGAACCGCTTGCAAGCACTGTGATGTCAGGCGCGTCGCCGCCCTTGCGCACAATATAGGCGCCGGTGCGCATCGTACTGCGCCAGTCGGGATCGTCTTTTTCGTACACGGTGAGATTCTGGCGCGTAAAGCCCATGCACACCGGATGATCGCTGCTTTCCATCGCCATTTCCCACGCGACGCCTGCTTCTTCGGCGTCTCCGGCGCGCAGCACCTGTACATTGGGTATCGCACGCAGCGCCGAGAACGTCTCAATCGGCTGATGCGTCGGACCGTCTTCACCGACATAAATCGAATCATGCGTGAGCACATAAATCACCGGCTGCTTCATGAGCGCCGCAAGCCGGAGCGATGGGCGCAGGTAGTCGGCAAACACGGCGAATGTCGCGCAGAACGGACGCAGCCCGCCATGCACAGAAATGCCGACGCATATCGCAGACATCGCAAACTCTCTGATGCCGAACCGTATCGTCCTGCCCGCGCGGTCCTGCGGCGAATATACGCCGAGGCCCGGCAGCGCCGTTACGTTCGGACCCTCAAGGTCGGCGGAACCGCCAACGAGCGACGCGTAGCGCTTGGCCATCACGTTGAGCGCGCTGCCTGACGCCTTGCGCGTCGCAAGAGAATCGCCGACTGCATACTCGGCAAGCGGCGCGCTGCCTGTCGGCTTTCCCGCCATGCAGGCGTCCCACTCGGCGCGCTTTTCGGGGTTTTCTTTTGACCACTCGTCGAACACCGACTGCCAGTCAGCCTGCGCTTTTGCGAACGCCGCCCTGCGGGAAGCAAAATAGTCTGTTGCCTCCGGCACGACATAAAACGTCTTATCTTCAGGCAGGCCGAGCGCCTTTTTGGCGGCGGCAACGCCTTCTTCGCCAAGCGGCGCGCCGTGAACGGCTGACGTGCCAGCCTTTGGCGCGCCTTTGCCGATAACGGATTTCAGCATGATAAACGATGGGCGGCTGTCGGCTTTTGCCTGCGCCACAAGCGCGGCGATTCCTTCCATATCATACATATCGCCGCGCAGCACCTGCCAGCCGTACGCCTCATAGCGCTTGCCGACGTCTTCAGTAAAGGCGATGTCGGTAGAGCCGTCTATCGTGATATGGTTTTCATCGTAGAACACAATGAGCTTGCCAAGCTGCAGGTGGCCTGCAAGACTGCACGCTTCCGAAGAAACGCCCTCCATCAGACAGCCCTCGCCGACAAGCGCGTACGTATAATGATCAACAATCGTGTGTTTTTCTGTATTGAACCGCGCGGCAAGCATCGACTCCGCCATCGCCATACCCACGGCCATCGCAACGCCCTGGCCGAGCGGGCCTGTCGTACACTCGACACCGTCTGTAATGCCATACTCAGGATGCCCCGGACAGCGCGAACCTGCCTGGCGGAACTGCATTATATCGTCAAGCGTTACGTCATAGCCGCTCAAATGCAGAATGGAATACAGCAGCATTGAACCGTGCCCGGCGGACAGCACAAAACGGTCGCGGTCAGTCCAATGAGAATCAGCGGGATTATGCTTAAGCACCTCGCCGTACAGCACCGCCGCAAGCTCCGCACAGCCGAGCGGCAGCCCCGGGTGCCCTGAATTAGCTTTTTGAATTGCGTCCATCGAAAGGCTGCGTATGCTCTTTGCCGCAGCCTCCAAACCTTTTACATCCATCGGATCAGCCTCCTTGTAAGCCGGACATGGCGCGCCGCATCCGGCAGTGTGCAACGTATATCGGTACCACTCAGTATATATAAAAAGCACAACTTGTGCAATTTAATGATTACAATATATGCCGAATACGGAAGCAAAAGTCATGTTTGTCAATACAATCGACGCGCGCAGGCTGTCTTATTTTCCTTTGCGGGTCTCCTGCGGAATCAGACACGCCGCCTGCTGATTATCTGCACAGCCCGCAATTGTCGCAGTCGGCGCAGTCAAACGCTTTTACCTGCCGTACCGCCTCGCGCACCAGCGCGCTTTTTCCTTTTTTTACGATGAGTACCTTGCCGTTTTTTACCGCCACAATCAGGTCGTCAACGCCGCAGAGCACAACCGGCACATCCGCATAGACAAAACAATTGCTGCTTTCAACCTGCACCGTGCGCGCGGAGTTCTCGCTGAACAGCCGCTCAAACGAGTCCCAGCTGCCCACGTCGTCCCAGAAAAACGGCGCCTGTATCGCAACCGCTTTATCTGTCTTTTCTGCGATGGCTTTGTCTATCGATACGGCGGGCGTCTGCAGGTATGCGTCTTCCATCGAGTCCCACACAGGCACGGTGTCTATGCCGCAGTCCTGCACAACCAGAGGAAACGAACATTCCTGCGCGAGCGGAAACGCATCGTACACCGCCGGAGAAAGCCGCGCAAGCTCATTCTCAAAGAGCGCGCCGCCAAAGCCGAACATGCCGCTGTTCCACCAGTAGTGTCCGTCCGCAAGATATTCCGCGGCTGTCCTGGCATCAGGTTTCTCCTTAAAAAAGTCAATCGTATACGCTTCTGCCTCCGTGTGCTCCGCGCGGCCGCCGTGCTTAATATAGCCGTACTCGCTCGATGCAGAAACAGGCGGTATGCCGAAACACACGAACTTGCCCGCGTCAGCCTGTACGAACGCTGCCTGCACCGCCTCCGTAAACGCGCTTTCCGGATGTATCACGTGATCGCTTGTACACACAAAAAGCGAATGAGGCTGAGACGGCTGCATACGCTCAAGAAAACGCAATGCAAGCATCACCGGCGGCGCAGTATGACGCTGGCACGGTTCGGCAATAACGCAGAGTTTTTGCCGCAGGCACTCCCCATCGTGTTCCGGCAGCTGTTCTATCAGTTTTTGGCAATGTTCCGCCGCGGTGTGCAGAATGTCTTTGCGCGTAACCGCGATAATGCGTCCTGAAACTCCCAGCGCCGCCGCGCGCAGCACCGCCGCCTGAAAAAACGACATGCCGTCCTGCAGCGACATAAACTGCTTGGGGCACGCCGCCGATGAAGCCGGCCACAGACGTTCTCCAAATCCGCCGGCGAGAATAAGCACATCAGTAAACATACTTTATCATACACCGACACGGAAGTATTGTCAAAACACCGCGCCGGATGCGTCGCACGGCTTGGTTTTGCGGAGAACCGCGCGCACGCCGCTAGAGCACTTTGTGAAGGAAATCGATTGTGCGCTGTTCCTGCGGACGGCCGAATATATCGGAGGGACAGCCCTGCTCCACAATGACGCCGCCGTCCATAAAGATAACGCGGTCTGACACCTCGCGGGCAAAGCCCATCTCATGCGTTACGATAAGCATCGTCATGCCCTCGGCGGCAAGCTGCTTCATCACGGTAAGCACCTCGCCTACCATTTCGGGGTCAAGCGCGCTTGTCGGCTCGTCAAAGAGCATGATGTCGGGTTCCATCGCAAGCGCGCGCGCAATTGCCACGCGCTGCTGCTGTCCGCCTGAAAGCTCGCGCGGATATGCGTCTGCCTTTTCTGTAAGCCCCACGCGCGAAAGCAGAGCGCATGCTTTTTGCTCCGCCTGTGCTTTAGTCATCTTTTTGCGGTCTACCGGAGCCATCATAATGTTTTTGAGCACCGTCATATGCGGAAACAGATTGAACTGCTGAAACACCATGCCGATGTTTTCGCGTATTTTATTGATATTTTCGCTCTTTTTCGTAACAATGTGCCCGTCCACTTCTATGGTACCGCTTGTCGGCGTTTCAAGCGCGTTAATGCAGCGCAGAAACGTGCTCTTGCCGGACCCTGACGGCCCAATAATGCTTACAACTTCGCTTTTTTCCACCTCAAGATCGATGCCGCGCAGCACCTGCAGCTTCCCGAAATTCTTTACCAGATTCCTAACGACTACCTGTGCCATTGCGCAGCCTCCGTTCGATATGCCGTGAAACAAGCGACAGTATCTTGATAACAATCAAATACATGACAGCAACAATCAGCCACGTCTTAAACGACTCAAACGTCGTCGCGATAATCAGATTGCCCGTCTTGGTAAGCTCCCTGATGCCAATGACAGAGAGGATAGACGTATCTTTGAGTGTAATGATAAACTGATTCACTACAGACGGCGTTACGATGCGTATCGCCTGCGGAATGATGATTTTAGCCATCGCGCGGCTTTTTGGCAGCCCGAGCGAACGCGCAGCCTCCATCTGCCCTTTGTCAACCGCGAGAATACCGGATCTGAAAATCTCGGACAGATACGCGCCCGCGTTCAGCGAAAGCGTAATAATGCCCGCCGCATCGGGCGACATGCGGAACTCCGGAAACGACAGCTGCACCAGCTGGGGAATACCGAAATAAATAAAAAACGCCTGCACCAGAAGCGGCGTTCCCCGGATAACATCCAGATACACGGCCGACAGCAGTCGCAGCGCCCTGTTTTTCGATATGCTGAACAGGCAGAACAGCATACCGAGCAGAACCGCGAACGCGAGCGACACGACCGTGAGCCTGACGGTAACGCCGAGGCTGGCAAGCAGCCGCGGCAGTATCGCAATAAGAGAAAAACCGGTATTTATCACGCGCCGGTTCTCCTGTTATTCAGTGATATACGTATCAAGTATTTTCTGGTAAGTGCCGTTAGCCTTGATGTTGGCAAGCCCCTTGTTGATCATCTCCAGCAGCTCCGCGTTCAGACCTTTGTTCACCGCAATGCCGTACGACGCACCGCGTTCTTTTTCGGTAACGATCTTTAAGCCAATCCCCTGGCTGATACCGTATCCGAGCACTGGATAGTCTTCAAAGCACGCAGCGGAATTGCCGATGCGCACTTCATTGTACATGCTCGCCGAATCGTCAAAATACACGAGCGTAAACCCGTACACGTCCATAATCGACTCGGCGAACGCCGCGCCTTCCGTGCCTGTCTTTACCGCGACCTGCTGTCCGGCAAGATCCGCATAGCTTGTAATAGACGTATTGTTTTCGGCAATACCCATAACGACGCCCGAATCAAAGTACGGATCCGAAAAATCGAATTTGAGCTCGCGCTCAGGCGTAATGCTCATTCCGGCGATAACCGCGTCTGACTGGCCCGCTTCAAGCGACTGCACGGCAGCGTTAAAGCCGAGCACCTGCAGCTCATACGAAAAGCCCTGGTCTTCGGCAATAGCTGCGAGCATGTCGATATCGATACCGACAAAATTGCCGGATATATCCTCAAATTCAAACGGCGCAAACGTCGTGTCTGTTGCAAAAAGGTAGACCTTGCTCTGCGTTTCAGGTTCTTTGCTTCCGCCGGCACATGCAAAAGCCGCTGCCAAAAACAGACACGCGGCAAACATCGCTCTCATCAATTTCATACAAAACCTCCTGTCATACAGTCTGCAAGCCGCACGTATCCGGCGGCACTGCGTGTATATATGTATATTTTCCTATAAATGGAAATATTATGCAAGTATTAAGCACGGCGGCGTAGGGCAGCGGCATTTGCGCTGCGCACGCACGAGGTTTTTCTTTGCATGTTCCCTGCGGGGTGTTGCTGTGCTGTACGCGGCATTTTTCTCTTTCTTAGAGGTCGCTGCAGTTCGGCGGCAGCCCTCGTTTTTTCAAGAATAATCCGGTTCGCGGCAGGTGTGCAGCCGGCAAGAGATTTGCCGATGGAGGCTTGCTTATGGCGCTGTATGGAGTGTACCGGCTGGGCAGCAGGCTGACAGTTTTCCCGATGACAAAATTTACATTTGCCGGTGGCAAACAAAAAATTTGCCGTTTATCCGGTAAGAATTTTGCCGTCGGCCAGCGAGACACTTGCCGTCGGCAAACTTTTCATTTGCCGACGGCAAACTGAAAATTTGCAATCGGCAAGTGCGCCGCTGGACAGCGGCAAAATTCATGTCTGCTAAATGGCAAATGTAAAAAAGACAATCGGCAAATTTTTATTTTTTAAATGGGAAATTTTTTGCCGCCGGCAAATGCGCTGCAAACAGTTCGGTACGGAACAGTTTAACCCAGAGCCAGCCGCGGAATTCATCAGATAAGAGCGAACAAACCGGATCCGGCATGTCCGTTACCGGAAAGCGCCTAATTATTGTTTCTTTTTTAAGGGTTATTACCGCATCGCACACGGCAATATCGGCGTCCGCCTGTTTTGCCGCAGCATACAGGCGTTCAAGGTAGTCAGGTTCTGCCCAGTCGTCGCTGTCCATGCAGATAAAATATTCGCCGCGCACTCGGGCAAATCCCGTATTCCGCGCGGCGGCAGGTCCTCTGTTTTTCTGATGAATCACGGTAAAGCGGCTGTCTTTTGCCGCGTACTCAGTAAGAATGGCGGAAGAACCGTCTGTCGAACCATCATCAATACAGATACATTCCCATTCGGCAAACGTCTGCGCCCTGATTGAATCAAGACAGCGGCAGAGATACGGCTCCGTATTATATATAGGAAGAATAATGCTTATGGCGGCAGAAAGCTGGCGGGGAGGGGTGTCCAAACATATGAATGTGCTCCTGTAACATACGCGGCAAAACAGCACGCGGGATTCGCGGAAATCCTGCAAATATTTCCTGCCTTGTGATTGTACTGTGCGGCCGCATCGGCAATCAATACCGGAATAAATGCCGCCAGAACAGCAGCCCCCAAACGCGGCAGTGTGCCTGCTGGCGCGGGAGTTACGCGGGCAAACCCATTTGCCATTTAGAAACCAGGAAATTTGCCAATTGCAAATTTCCTGGTTTGTTATACAGCTGATACATTCATACGGGTTCTGTCTGCAAGTTCAGGGAGCCGTTACATGCCCGGGCGGTAGCTCCAGTCGTGTTTGGGGTAGCGGCCGCGCATCTCGCGGCATATGTCCTGCCACGTGTGCTCCCAAAAGCCCGCGAGATCGTCCGTCACCTGAAGCGGGCGGCGCGCGGGAGAAAGCAGCCTGAGCAGCACCGGCACGCCGCACACACGCGGCGTCTCTGTACAGCCGAAAAGCTGCTGCACGATAATTTCAATCACGGGGCGCACGCCGCCTGCAGCACCCGCAAACGGCTCGTACAAAACGCGCGCCTTTCTGCCGTTGGCAAGCGTAATCTGCTCAGGCACGGCGGCGTCAAGTTCGGCACCGCCAAGAAACCAGAAAAGCGCGCCGTACACGGTTTCTGCGCGCAGTTCGCTGCCTGTTACAAACGGCGAAAGCCACGTCTGAGCGCACCGCGCGAGCGCCTGCTCGTCCCCTGAGCGCGCGCAATCCAGCGCTTCTTCACCGCGTTCCGCACCGCCGCCGCGCCGCACGCCCGCATAAAACCGCGCGCGCAAAAGCAGTTTCTGCGCTTTGCCGTCAAGCGGCAGCGCGCCAAGCCCCTGTTCCGCAGCGGCCTCGCAGACAGCGCGCGCCGCCTCCGCCTGCGAGGCGGGAACCTGCCGCGCTTCAAGCACAATCGCGCCATAGCGCACGTATGAGACAGTGCGTATGCTCCAGTCAGGCGCACCGCCGCAGCGCGTCTCTTCGCTTGAGACAGCGCGGGCGCGGGCAAACGATTCAGCTTCCGTGTCGGAAAGGCGCTCCCAGCCGTACGCCGTGAGCCTGCCGTCAGCACTTCCTGCATCAGTTACCGCAATCCACTGCGCAAACGGCGGCGCAGCGCCTTTTGCCGAAACGACCGGGCCTGAGGCAAGCTGATACGCGCCGTCTCCGCAATGGCGCGCAAGCCTGTCGGGGAACCCCGCAAGCAGCGCAAGAGCGCTCCCGCCGCCGCGTATGCGCACACCCGAGCGCTCAAGCCGAAACCGCAGCTGCTCGTATGCGCGCCGTTCGTCGCCGCCTTCCTCATCGCATGAAGCGCGGGCGGCAAGACGGAGCGCCATTTCCGTTCCTTCAAGGGCTACGCAGCCAATTCGAGGATGCACGCCGAGCGAAAGGCAGCACCGCCCTTTTTCCGTGATGCTGCCTGAACCTGAAACACAGCCAAGCGCGGTAAGCAGCTCGCGCGCCGCCTGCCACGCGCCCCGCGGCGGTGCATCAAGCCACGCGAGAGACTCAAGTTCCGGCGCGCCCCACGCGGCGCACTCAAGCACGGCGCGGGCAAGATCGCTCTGCAGTATTTCCGGAGGGCGGGTGCGCACGCGGCTGTCGTGTTCCGCCCAGAGCCGCACGCAGCGGCCCGGCGCGGTGCGCCCCGCACGTCCCGCCCGCTGAGCTGCGGAAAAAGCGCTTTCAATCTCGGTCGAAAGCCGCGAAAACCCCGTCGCCGCGTCGCTCCGTGCCGCACGGCACAAACCGCAGTCGATAACAATCCGCACATCGGGCACCGTAAGCGATGTTTCTGCGACGGCTGACGAGAGAATCACGCGCCGTGTTCCGCTGCAGGGCAAAAGCGCTTTTTTCTGTTCTGCAAACGGCACGGAGCTGTGCAGAATGAGGAGCTCCGCGTCAATGTCCGACAGCTCACGCACGCAGCGGCGTATGTCGCCTATGCCGGGAAGAAACACCAGCATACTGCCGCTTTTTAGGCGGCAAAGCTCCGCGCGCACAGCTTTCGCGCACGAGACGGCAACGCGCTCATCGGCAGCGGGCGCGCGGTACACGCACTCAACGGGGAAACGCTTGCCGGGAATATGCAGCACCGGCGCGCGCGCACCGTTTCTTGCAAGCGCGCCCAGATACGCGGCAATCGGCGCGGCGTCTATCGTCGCCGACATCACAAGGATAAAGAGATCGTTCCGCAGCCCCATCGCGTCATGCAGGAACGCGAGCGCAAGGTCGCCGTATACGCTGCGTTCATGAAACTCGTCAAGCACAACGACGGACACGCCGTCAAGACTCGGGTTCTGCTGCAGCTCCTGCACGAGCACTGCCTCCGTCATCACGGTAAAGCGCGTACACTCAGACACCTTTGTCTCAAAGCGCATACGGCAGCCGACAGTGCCGCCGAGCGGTTCATTCAATAGAAAAGCAGTGCGCGATGATGCCGCCTGCACTGCAAGGCGGCGCGGTTCAAGCATCACGATACGTCCGCCGAAATGCGAAAGCAGCGCAAGCGGCACTGCAGTCGATTTGCCTGCGCCGGTCTCTGCGGTGAGCACAAGGGCGCGGCACGCGGAATTTTTGAGTGCCTGTGCAATGCCGTCAAGATAGGGATATACCGGCAGTTCCTGTACGGCGGCAGTATAACGGTGTTCCATATGCGTAAAGTATATTACACATTTTCCAGCTGCTGCGCCAGCGCGCGGTGCGCGTGCTGGCCGCTGCGGGTATCGGCTGCGGTACATGCATAAAAGAACGGCAGCCGCGGCTGGAGATTTCGCAGCCGTGCCTGACGCTCGTAAGTTATTTCGGCTCTTTCTATCTGAAATACGGCAATGCGATTTGCAAAGCGAATGTCAGCCCGCGCACAAACACAAATACGACAGCCCTGCGCAAGGGGCAATCCAATACACTTGCCCCATTATTGCAAAACGCGTATTTATACTATAATATACACTCTTATGAAGACATCAGACACGCTCATTTCCACGCTGCGCGAAGTGCCCGCAGAAGCGGTTATCGCAAGCCATCAGCTCATGCTGCGCGCAGGCTTTATCAGAAAACTCGGCAACGGCCTGTATACATACCTGCCGATCGGGCTTCGCGCGCTGCGGAAAGTAGAACAGATTATTCGCGAAGAAATGGACGCTATCGGCGCGCTTGAATTCAAGCCGACAGTCGTTGTGCCCGGCGAGCTCTGGCGGGAATCGGGCCGTTGGGAGACAATGGGAGACGCGATGCTGCGCATCACAAACCGCGCAGGGCAGGAGCTTGTCGTAAGCCCCACTGCAGAAGAGGCGTTTACCGCGCTCATCCGGGATGAGCTTTCTTCATACCGCCAGCTCCCGATTGTCGCGTATCAGATAAACACCAAATACCGCGACGAAATACGCCCGCGCTACGGCGTCATGCGCGGCAGGGAATTCATGATGAAAGACGCGTACTCGTTCAGCGCCGACCAGCAGAGCCTTGACGAAATATACGGCCGCTTTGCCGCCGCCTACCGCCGCATCTTTAAGCGGTGCGGGCTCACCGTAATACCGGTGCGCGCCGACACCGGCGCGATGGGCGGCACCGGTTCCGAAGAATTTATGGTAGAAAGCGAAATCGGAGACAATACACTCATCCTCTGCCCGAGCTGCGGTTATGCCGCCAATGACGAAAAGGCTTCCTGCGCGCCTGACACGCCGCTCGCCGCTGACGGCGGCGCACAGAAACCGACGGACAAGCCGTATGAACCGATGGACACACCTGACGTAAAGACGATCGAGGAACTTTCGTCATTCCTTCAGACATCGCCGCAGTCTTTTATCAAAACGCTTATCTATAAAGTATACAACAGCGAACTTGACCTCACAAACGCGCCAGGATGCGCCGCGCTTACGCGCGTCACGGAGACCGGCGGTGCTGCGCCCTATTATCCGGAATCATTCTTTGCCGTCTGCATCCGCGGCGATCTTGACGTAAACGAGACAAAACTTGCCGCAGCGCTCAAGGCAAGCGCGGTGGAGCTTGCAAGCGACTATGACGTGGAGCGCATTACAACCGCGCCTGTCGGCTTTGCAGGCCCCGTCTCGCTTGCAAACGCACCCGTCCTTGCCGACCGCACCGTGTTCGACATGCACGATGCGGTTACCGGCGGCCTTGCAAAAGACGTGCACTTTGTGCATGTGGAACCAGGCCGGGACTTTACGCCGTTTATCACTGCAGACGTACGCACCGTCAGGGCCGGAGACCGCTGCCCCAACTGCGGCGCGTCATTCTACAGCCGCAAGGGTAATGAGCTCGGCCACATATTCAAGCTCGGCTATAAGTATACAAAAGCGATGCACGTGTACTATCTTGATGAAAACGGCAAGCAGCAGATTCCCATCATGGGCTGCTACGGCATCGGCGTTGACCGGTCGCTTGCTTCCATCATCGAAGAGCACCACGACGAAAACGGCATCATCTGGCCGATGAGCGTAGCACCGTACCAGGTGTGCATTGTGCCGGTAAAGTATGAAGGTGCAATGAAAGAAACGGCCTGTTCGCTCTACACAGCGCTGCAGAACAGCCATGTCGAAGTGCTCCTTGACGACCGCGCGGAACGCCCGGGCGTCAAGTTTAAGGATATGGATCTCTTAGGCATCCCCATACGCATCACCGTCGGAGAAAAGCACCTGCCCAATGTCGAGATTAAACTGCGGAGCCAAAAGGAGCCGCAGCTTGTTCCGGCTGAACAGGCAGTGCAGACGGTGCTCGCGCTGATTGCAGAAGAATCAGCGCGCTACGACGCCGTATGAGCGCGCCGAAACGCAAAGCCGCCGCCTGCGCCGCCGCACTGTTCGTGCTGTGTTCTGCGGCGGAGCTTTTCGCTGTGCCCGGCATCGAGGCGTATCTGCCTGACATCGCAGGCACGTACGTGTATTACCGCGACTACAGCTTTACCGACGAGGCGTATGTAGGTATCCTGCAGTACGACGAGACAACCTACTGCATACGCTTTTACGCAGACAGCCTGCAGGGAAGCAGCGCGCCGTATACGATGGAGCTGTATTTTACACTCGGACAGGCTGAAAGCGGAAAGCCTGAGATGACAGGGGAGCGCGTTATCGCCTCGCCCGCGCGGCCAGACATTGTCAACTATCTGCACGACATCGTATACGAGTTTTCCGCGCGCCGGAGCGCCGTTCCCGCCGCGAGCCTCTCCCAGTCAGCTGCAAAGTTCTTTACGGGAAACGCGGAAACGCCGTTTGACGAGTCAGCGCTGCTGCGCATCAATGAAGAGTATCCCCAGTTCGGCGGAAGCGTATACGTGCACTATGCGTTTTTTGTGCCTGTCTTTAACATATACGGCATCACAGCTGAAAACGGAGAACAGCGCCTTGAGCTTGTAACCGCGGCAGTCCTTTCTGCAGCGGAAGACTCAAGCTTCTTTGATTTTGCAGGCATTCCCCAAAATCCTCAAGATACTGCACGGCAGTTTACACTTGAGAAACAGCCCGAACAGCTTGAAATACGCGACGAACATCAGACGTTCACCATTGACAGTCAGTGGAAGCTTGCCGCTCCCGGCATGTGGCTTTTGGGAGATGCCGCGGTTCTCACCTATTCGTCGGCGCAAACAGGACTTGCGGAAGAACAGATACCGGACTATGCCGCCTATATGCTTAGAACCATGCTGCTTGGCACGCAGGGCGCGTATCCTGACTTGCGGACGATTGACATCAGAGCCGAAAAAGACTCGTTCACTATAGAAACGCGCACATACCTGCCAACCGGGGCCGCTGTGTCGCACAGCTCTAAGCAATTCTCTGTTACGCAAAGCGGCGCCGCGTGCCTGTTTGATCTTACCGTGTTTGATTCCGTCTATTCAGCCAATACGCCGTATTTTACCGGCATACTGGATACGTACCGCTGCCGCTGATTTTGCAGCAGCGGCAGACTTTTACACGTGGCCGCTTAGAACGACGCCGCGTTAAGCGGCGTGCCAATCCATACGCCTTCGCTTCCCAGATAGTTCAGTTTCTGACCTTCGATAATAAACTGCACGCTGTTCACGGAGCTGAACGCGCACGCGGTATATACAATCTGCATGAGCTGCCCCAAATATCCTTCAACGCCGTAACGGTTGTACTGAAACTCATCGCTGAAATCGAGAATCGCAATACCGTCTCGCACCATTGCCGAACGCAGCCGTGTGCCTGACGGAATCAGCGTCTGAAGCCCCCTGTCTGCTTCTGCGCGCGTGGGCCCCGCAAGCAGCGCTTCTATCGCCGCAGTAAGCGGCGAATTGCCCGTGTTCAGACTGCGCACTGTCTCTTTTCTTGAAACGGTGCCGTCGCTGTCCACCACGACAAAATAGAGTTTGACGTCGGAATATACCGGAGCGGCAGGTTCACTTGCATCCTGCGCCTCTGTTCCGGCGTCTGCTGCAAGCGCCTCGCCGGCTGCCGGCTGCTCCGCGCCTGCAGTGTCCGGCACGGCAGGCGCGGTAGCAGGACGCGGCGGCGATTGTGTCTGCGTAAGCGGGAACACATCAGGCTGCACCATGCTTTCTGCACTGCCGTACTGCTGCGGCTGAACCGTGTCCGACGCGGTGGTATCGGCGCTTGCCGTCTGCTGCGGAGAGCCGCCGAACACATGTTCAACAAACTGCGTCTCGTCAATTATGGAAAAAATCCGTTTGCTGTTTACAGCAAAGATAATCAATATAATCACAATACCTGCAAGCCATGCGCCCAAAACGGCAATCAGGCGTTTTTTGCGGGGATCTTTTTGTTTTTGTTTCATATGGAAAGTATAGTATATGGACGCAGTTTTGTAAACGAATCTGCGGCGCACAGGCGGCGTGAGATTCTGCGCTTGCGCGCACGAGTATTTTTCTTTGCAGTTTTACTGTGTTTTTTTTACTGCGTTGGCACACGCGGGCTTTGTTTTCTTTCTTATTCTCTGTAAGTTGTTTTTGGGGAGGGAAGGTGCTTCTGCTTACCGGGCAGTAAACGCGTCTCTTTTTTCCAACACTATTAATGTATAGTCGTAAGGTTTACGTGCAGTTCTAAAACCTGGCAGTTTGGAGAGCTGACATCGGTCAGATATCCAAGCCGCAATGGAAACTTTTTATTTTGCCGATGGCAAAATTTACATTTGCCGTTTATTCGGTAAGAATTTTGCCGTCGGCCAGCGAGACACTTGCAATCGGCAAACGTTTCATTTGCCGACGGCAAACTGAAAATTTGCAATCGGCAAGTGCGCCGCTG
>DXHG01000065.1 GCA_019113455.1 Candidatus Treponema faecavium
AAAACAACCTGCAGGCGGCAAAGCTCCCGCTGTCAAACGCGCAGATTGCCCAAGCTGTTGAAGACGCCGCGCAGCTTTATGACAGCAAAGCAGGCGTGCCGCAGCAGGAATCAGCAGACGAACCGCAAAGCGGCGACATTCTGCGCTGTCAGTTCATCAATCTGATACGCTCATCGCTCAGGGAGCTTTCATAACGCAGCGCTGCTTTGCGCACTGCGTGTCAGCGGATAAACATCGCGTCGCCGTACGAAAAAAAACGGTAGCGCTCTGCAACGGCACTGCTGTATGCCTGCATGATATGGTCGTATCCTGCAAACGCGCTTACCAGCATCAGCAGTGTTGACTCAGGCGTGTGAAAATTAGTAAAAAGCATATCTGCCGCATGAAACGTGAACCCAGGATAAATAAATATATTTGTCTGCCGCGTTCCTGAACGCACGCCGTATTCGTCGCACCACGCTGACTCAAGCGTGCGCACCGATGTCGTGCCCACGGCTATTACCGGACGGCCAGTCTGTTTCGCTGCGTTTACCTGCGCTGCCGTCTGCGCCGTCACGGTATACGTTTCTTCGTGCATCGCGTGCTCTTCGATACGCTCGCTGCGCACCGGCAAAAACGTACCCAGCCCCACATGGAGCGTCACCCACGCACATTCAATGCCGCGAGAAGCAAGTTCGGCAAGCATTTCGTTTGTAAAATGCAGCCCTGCCGTCGGACACGCCGCGGAGCCTGTTTCTGATGCATAGACGGTCTGATAGCGCTCGCTGTCTTCTTCCGTATCTCCGCGCCTGATATAGGGCGGAAGCGGCATATGCCCGCAACGCTCAAACCACACTTCGCTGCGCGGCGTTTCAAACGCAAGCGTGCGGAATTCCGTACCGCAGTCTTCCTCGCGTTCTTCAATAACGCCGATGCTGCCGTCGCCGAACGCATATGCGTCTCCGGCGCGCTGGCGGCGCGCATTTCGCACCATCGTTTTCCAGCGGCAGCCGCCGTCATCGAGGCGCTCAAGAAACAAAAACTCAACTTGCCTGCCGGTTTTTTCCTTGACGCCATACACGCGGGAGCGGCGAACTTTGGAATTATTGAACACCATCAGCGCGTTTTGGGGAACCAAGCGCGGCAGATCCGCCATCTCGTAATGAGACACCGCACCGCTTGCGCGGTCAAGCAGCATCAGCCTGTCTGCGCCGCGCTTGCCGGAAGGTTTCTGTGCAATCAATTCTTCTGGAAGGTCAAAATAAAAGTCTTTCGTCAGCATTGCCCGTTCTTCTTTGCAGTCCTAAATGTGCATACGCCTTATCAGTTGCTACGCGTCCGCGCGGTGTGCGCTGCAAAAGGCCGCACTGTATCAGATACGGCTCGTAGTAATCTTCAAGCGTGTCGATTGATTCTCCGATAGAAATCGCGAGCGTCTCGGCTCCAACCGGCCCGCCTCCGAAGTTCTGTATAATCGAAGACAGTATCTCGCGGTCATAGCGCTCAAGTCCCAGAGAATCAATGCCGAGACGTTCAAGCCCCTGCTCCACCACCGCCCGCGTAATGCGGCCTGAGCCTGCCACCTGCGCAAAATCGCGCATACGGCGCAGAATACGGTTTGCTACACGCGGCGTGCCGCGCGAACAGTCTGCCATGAGCAGCGCCGCGTCCTCATCCGTCTGCGCACCAAGGATACCGGCGGAACGGCGGATAATGGATGCAAGCTCTGAGCGCGAATAAAAGCTGAAGCGCAGCACAATGCCGAAACGGCTGATAAGCGGACTTGACACCATTCCCGCTTTTGTCGTCGCGCCGACAAGCGTAAAGCGCGGCACCGGAATACGCACCGTGCGCGCCGCGGCTCCCTGCCCAATTACCCAGTCAAGCTCAAAGTCTTCCATCGCGATATAGAGCATCTCCTCTATCGCGGGCTTAAGCCGGTGTATCTCATCGATAAAAAACACAGTGCGTTCCGTAATTGTAGACAAAATGCCGGCAAGGTCTTTTGGTTTTTCGAGCGCCGGAGCGCTCGTTACTTTAAAATCCGCGCCAAGCTCGTGCGCCGCTATCTGCGCGACAGTCGTTTTACCAAGCCCCGGCGGGCCGATTAAAAACAGATGATCCATGCTTTCTCCGCGGCTGCGCGCAGCCTCAATAAACACGGACAGATTGTCCCGCACGTCTTTCTGTCCCTGGAATTCATGCAGCAGCCGCGGGCGCAGGCTGCCTTCCTGCGCGTCGCCGTCATAGTATTCTCCCGCGCGCAGCAGACGGGAAGCGGTGCTGTCAGCGGCACTGCTTCCAGAAGCCCTGCCCGCAGCGCCGGGCCCCCGCGTTATGACAATGCCGTCAGAACCGGTCATTGCGCAAGCTCCACAATCGCGCGGCGGAAGAGCTGTTCCTCAAGCACCGCATGATTTTTGCTGTCAGAAATCTGCCCGCCCGGCTCCTGCGCCGTCAGTTCCTGCGCAATGCGGGTTACGGTTTCTTCGCACATGCGCCGCTCGTATCCCATATTTACCAGCGCGGCAATCACATCTTCCCACGGGGACACGGCGCGCGGCTGCACCCGCACAGAAGGTTCGGATTCAAGAGACAGCTTGCCCTTTAACGCGAGGAGCATTTTCTGCGCAGTCTTTCTGCCTACGCCAGGCAACTTTTCAAGACGGGCAATGTCCTCGCCGTCAAGTGCGCTTACCAGCTGCTCGGCGGAAATACCCGACATGATTTTCAGCGCGCCGCGCGTTCCCACACCGTCAACTTTGAGCAGATTCAAAAAAAGCGCGCGGTCTTCAGCTGCTGAAAACCCGAACAGCCGCACTGCATCTTCTCGGTGCAAAAGCCACGTATATACGCGCGCCGTGCTGCCAACAGCGGGCAGCGCGTCAAGCGTGGTATCGGGAACGGCAATGTCCCACTCTATGCCGCCGCAGTCAAGATACAGCGTCTGCGGCAATTTTCCCGTTATCGTACCGGTTAAACTGTTGAACATGCAGGCAGTATACACTTTTGCGCCGTTTTGGGCAAACAGCGCGCAGAATTCTTTCTATAATATGAGAATCATGTTACCGCACGCGGCACGCTGAATTAACTCCCGCACTCATCAGCGTATCTGCAGGCCGTGATAGTGGATATGGGTAATAGCTGCGGCAAGCGCGTCTGCGGCATGATCCGGAGACGGAATTGTTTCCAGTCCGAGCAGCAGCTTTACACACTCCTGCACGAGCTGTTTTCCCGCGCGCGCCGTGCCGGAAACAGACTGCTTGATGATATTCGGCGTGTATTCGGCAAGCGGTATGCCGTACTGCGCGGTGCACAGCGCGGCAATGCCGCGCGCTTCGGCAACGGCAAGCGCGCTCACAGCGTTGCGCGAAAAATAGAGCGTTTCCATGCTCGCCGCCTGCGGCCTGAACTCCTCTATAACGGCGCACAGCCGCTTGTGTATCGCAAGCAGCCGTTCGGCGCGCGGCGTGCCGGGCGCGGTCTCAATGCAGCCGTAGGCGGCAAGAACGCAGCGGTTCTCTATGCAATCAACAATGCCGAATCCAGTTGATGCAAGCCCCGGGTCAATGCCGAGCACGCGGCGCGCGGACGTCTGTACGCAAAAAAAGCCGGCGTTCTCGCCGGCTTCTGTATGAGAAAGCGGGCTGCACGCCCCGCTCTCATGTTCGGTCATGCTATTCCGCTTCAAAACCTTCGGGAATATCCATGTTGCTGTACACGTTCTGCACGTCATCGTCTTCCTCAAGACGGTCGATGAGCTTGAGCACTTTGCGTGTCGTTTCCTCATCAAGCGCAGAATACGTATCGGGCACCATGGAAATTTCTGCCGATACAGACTCAAAGCCCTTGCCCTGCAGCGCTTCGAGCACCGCCTCAAACGAAGACGGGTCTGTCGTTACAGTAATCACGCCGTTCTCGGCAACAATGTCGTCGGCGCCCGCTTCAAGGGCGGCTTCCATCACTTCGTCCTCGGCAACCTGTTCCGCGTCGTACTCGATAACGCCTTTGCGGTTGAACATATACGAAACCGAACCGGTTGCACCGAGGTTTCCGCCTGTCTTAGAAAAAATATTGCGCACGTTCGCTGCAGCGCGGTTCTTGTTGTCGGTGAGCACTTCAACGAGAATGGCGACGCCGCCCGGTCCGTAACCTTCGTAGAGCATTTCTTCAAACGTTGACGCGCCGAGCTCTCCGGTGCCTTTCTTGATCGCACGCTCGATATTGTCTTTCGGCATATTTGCCGCGCGCGCTTTAAGAATCGCAGTTCTCAGCCGCGGATTGGAGTTGGGATCGCCGCCGCCCATACGCGCGGCAATAGAAATTTCTTTGATGAATTTAGTAAAAAGCTGTCCGCGCTTTGCGTCTGCGGCGCCTTTTGCGTGTTTAATGGTTGCCCATTTACTATGTCCTGACATCGGTTCTCCTTCCTAAAATATCGTATACATGTTATTGTTGCATCCGGGAACTGCCGGTTTGAACTGTAATGCAGAATTCTTCCTTATTCTATCAAAATACTAAAGCGAATGTCAATACAACGCAAAAAACGTCAGTGCGCCGCCGTTTACGCTGCGGCGCACGGCGCAGGCTGCCAAAAGCGGCGCGGACGGACAAAAGCAAATTGACAGCTTTTCCGTATCTGTGGTACACAACTACATATGAGACTGCTGCAAACAGGCGACTTGCATCTGGGCAAACTGTTTTACGATCACTCGCTGTACGAGGACCAGAAATACATACTCGGCTGCATTATCGAAGAACTGCGCACCGCCAAAAAGAACTACGCCCCGTACGACGCGCTCCTTATCTGCGGCGATATATACGACCGCGCGGTGCCGCCGCCGGACGCCGTGCTGCTGTTTGACGAGTTTTTGACAACGGTGCATAACTTTTTCCCGAGCACCGCCGTTTGCCTCATTGCCGGAAACCACGATTCCCCGCGGCGGCTCTCATTCGCCTCCAAGCTCATCGAGGCGCAGGGTATCCATATCTGCACTGGCACGGACACGCTCACGCACCCCGTAATGCTCACGACGGAACTGCTTGACGGCAGCACCGAACGGCTTGCAGTATACCAGATACCGTATTTAACGCCCGGTTCGCTTTCCGCCGGAGACACGCAGCTTCGCACGCAGCAGGAACTCGTACAGGAAGCGGTGAACCGCATATATGCCGCGCACCTCGCAAAATATCCCGGTGTTCCGGCGGTCGTTTCCGTGCACCTGTTTGCGCAGGGAAGCCAGTCCTGCGATTCGGAGCGCGTGTGCATCGGCAATATCGACCAGGTATCACCCGACATATTCCGCCCGTTCGCCTACACCGCCGCGGGACATCTGCATACCTGCCAGCAGCGCGGCGAACGTCTCTGGTACGCGGGCTCTC
The DNA here is from genome assembly GCA_019113455.1 of Candidatus Treponema faecavium. Lineage (GTDB taxonomy): Bacteria > Spirochaetota > Spirochaetia > Treponematales > Treponemataceae > Treponema_G > Treponema_G faecavium. Next base: position 5,362 of record DXHG01000065.1, read on the forward strand.
CGCTTTCGTATTCGTTTGGGGAACAGGCAGACAAATACCTGCTTTCTGTTTCACTTGATTTATCCGACACCGATATTTCGCACGATATGCCGCTGCCGCCGGTTACGGTGCAGAAAATACGGCTTTCTCCGCTGCACAGCACCGTGCGGCTGCACGGCTCGTTTGAATCGTTTCTTAACGGCACGGATTTTGACAGCCATGCACAAGATTATATCGAAATCTGCTGTACAGACACGGTGCTCACGGAAAACCCGATGGTGCTCCTTAAAACAAAGTTTCCCCGGCTGCTGTCTTTCAGGCAGGATGAAGCGCTGCGTATCAGCGCCGCGTCAGGCTCCGCAAAGTACGCCGCCGTGCCGCCGGACGCTGACGGACAGCCTGCTGCGGAGCTCTTTGACTGCTTTCTCCGCGACGTATACGGCGCAGACTCAGACATACTGGCGCAGCGCACGGAAGAACGGGAACTGTTTGTTCGGCTCGCAAACGAACTTGCTGCAAAACAGGAGGAGGAACAGTGAGACCGCACCTGCTCGTACTGCAAAACATCGGCCCGTTCAAACAAAAAACAACTGTCGACTTTGACAGCCTCGGCGACTTCTTTTTAATCTACGGCAGCACCGGCGCGGGAAAAACGACGCTGTTCGATGCGATAACGTACGCGCTCTACGGCAGGCTCCCGGGAGCGCGGACAAAGCTGTCGGCTAAGCAGCTCCGCTCCGATTTTGCGGAATCCGACGCGCAGGCAAGCGTGCAGCTCACCTTTTCGGTGCAGAACGACTATTGGCGCATTACGCGCGTGCTGCCGCAGGATGCCGTAACCGCAAGCGGCAGGCAGACCGAAAAAAAAACAGACCCGCTGCTTGAGCACCGCGACGGGCAGGAGTGGATTGTAAGCTCAGAGAAAAAGACGGAAACGGACGCACAGCTGCAGGAGCTTATCGGCCTTACCGCACAGGAGTTTTCCTGCATCGTGCTCCTGCCGCAGGGAGAATTTGCCGAGTTTCTCAGGCAGAACTCAACGCAGCGGCAGACAACGCTTGCAAAGCTCTTTCCGCTGGAACAGTATCAGGCGCTCATGGAACGTGCAAAAGACCTGTACACGCACAAAAGCGGCGCGCTCAGCCAGACGGCAGACGATCTGAAAGCGCTCCGCAAGGAGCTTGACGCGCTCGGCGCGGACAAACGGATTGAGGAACTGCGCTCGCGTGCCGTTGAATATACGGCAGCATGCAGAACGCAGCGCGCCGAGCAGACGGCCGCAGCACTCAGACAATCTGACACACAGCGGCGGCTTGAAAAATGCCGCCAAACCGCAGCGCACAGAAACAGGCTCGCCGTGCTTGAAGCGCAGACAGCAGACATCGAATATGAGCGGGCGCGGCTTGCCAGCGCGGAACAGGCGGCAGTTATCGAAGCATACATCACGCAGGAAGAAACAGAAGCAGCAAAAAGCGCGCAGATCGCCGCAGCACTTGAACGTCTGCACGCGCAGCTCGAGCGCGCACAGACACACCGGCAGCGGCTGCACGAACAGGAAGCCGGCATACAGCTCAAGCAGCAAGAACTGCAGCAGATTGCCGTGCTGCTGCACACGGGAGCAGATGCTGCGGCGGCAGAACAGGAGCTTTTACGCACACAAAAAGAAGAACAGACGGTCAGCCGGCAGCTCGCGCACAAGCAGGAGCAGCTTGCACAGATTGCGGCGCAGCGCGGTGCGATACAGCAGGAGCTGGACGAAACACCGTACGACAACGCCGGTCTTATCAGTGCGCAGCAGGAAGTCATGGACGCGCACGCCGCCTGCACTCAGGCAGAGCGGCAGCACGAAAAAGCGCTTGAGGTGCAGAAAGCGCAGGCGCTCTTTGAGCAGGCGGAACAGGAGCTTGCCGATGCGCGCGAAAACGAACAGGCGGCAAAGACACAGCATGAGCAGGCGCAGATCCTGCTTGAACAGCTGCGCGAAGAACAGCGGCGGCAGGAACGCGAAGCAATGGCGGCAGAACTTGCACGCCAGCTGCACGGCGGGGCGCCCTGTCCGGTCTGCGGCTCATTGCAGCATCCCAAGCCAGCAGCGCTGCAGCCGCACACCGCCGCCGCAGCGGAAGAGCTTGCACGAGCGCAGAAAACCGCTGCCCGATGCGAAGCAGCCTATACAGAAGCGGCGCAGCGGCGCGCCGTTGCCGAAAGCCGCGCACGCGAGCGGCAAAACGACCCGCTGCTTGCCGCCGGCTGTTCCGTGAGCGGCACCGAACCGGCGCTGCTCCGCGCGAAAGAAGCGCTCTCTCAGGCAGAGGAGCGGCAGGCAGCGCTCAGCAGGCAAACGGCGCGGCGCGACGCTCTTATGCAGCAGGACGCCGCCATGCGGCAGCAGGCAGAAGCCTGCAAAGAAGCAATACACGCGCTTTCGCTGCAGCTCTCCGACATCTCACACAAACATGAGCAGCAGCAAGACGCTGTACAGACGTTTGCCGAGCGCGGTGCAGCGCTTTTGGCAGCCTCCGTACAGTCAGCATCAGACACGTTCAGCGCGCTTTCGCAGAAAAAACAGGCGCTTAAGCGCGAAACAGACGCTTTTACAGCTGAACTCAAAGACTGCGAAACCGCCTGCACGCGGCTTGCAGCCGAATATGATTCCGCCGCAGCGCAGCAGCGGGAACAGGAACTTGCTTACGAGCAGGTTCACGGCACGCTTGAGGCGCAGCTTGCGCCCGCCGGATTTGCCTCAATAGAAGAAGCGCGCGCCGCCTTTGTTCCCGAAGCGGAACGCCGCCGCATACGGGAAACAATAACGGCATGGCAAAAAGAACACGATCTGCTTACCGCGCTGCTCGCCCAGCCCGACACGCCCGCACCAGCAGAGCAGCGGGAGCTTGAATCAGCGCTTGCCGGCATAGAGGAACAGCTTGCGCAGCTTGAAGCAAGCCTTGCAGAACTCGAAGCCGCAGCAGCAGACTGTCAGCGGGAATTATCCGTTCTGACAGAAAAACAGGAGCGGGCCGACCGGCTTGAACAGCAGCGGCAGCTGCAGGAAAAAGAAAGTCAGGCATACAAACAGCTCTCACATGACTTAAACGGAAAAAACCCTTCAAGCATACCGTTTAACGCATGGGTGCTCGGCATGTATCTGGAACAAATCGTACAGGCGGCCAATCTCCGCCTCTCACGCATCTCTGACGGCAGGTTTACGCTGCTCACAAACGCGCACAAATCAGGCGCGGGCCTTAAAGGGCTTGACCTGCAGGTATTCGATTCATATACCGGAAAAAACCGCCCCTGCGAAACACTCTCCGGCGGCGAAACATTCATGGCATCTATCAGCCTTGCACTCGGGCTCACCGACATTGTACAAAACAAAAAAGGCGGCATTTCGCTTGACGCACTGTTTATCGACGAAGGATTCGGCTCTCTTGACGAGACGTCGCTTGAAAAAGCGCTTTCGATACTGGACAGCATCAGAGACCACCGCTGCGTCGGCATTATATCGCATGTCGGCATACTCAAAAACAGCATACCCAGCAGTCTCGAAGTGATAAAAGAGCCTTCCGGTTCTTCCGTGCGCCACCATCAGGCGGAAGACGTATAGCGCGTACCCGTACTGCCCTGCGGCAGCTTGCGAAGCAGCGCATAACCCCGTATAATTACGGCATGAAACGGATACTGATCGTGACTGGCGCAAGCTCAGGCATGGGAAGTGAATTTGCACGGCAGCTCTGCGCCGCGCGGCGGGCGGACGAGCTCTGGCTTATTGCGCGCAGAGAAGACCGGCTGCGCGCCCTCGCAGAAGAACTGCGCGGCGGCACAGCGCCAGCTTGCCATGGTGGCACAGCGCCAGCTTGCCGTTGTATTCCGCTTAACATCGCAGGCCGCAGCGGCGTGCACGCGGTTAAAGCGCTCCTGCGCGATGCGTATGCCGCACAGCCGTTCGTTATAGACACGCTCGTGTGCAGCGCCGGCTTCGGCACATACGGCCCGTTTGCCGATACCGACATTGACCGCGAGCTCGACATGATAGACATCAATGCCGCATCCCTTACCGGCATATGCGGCGTGTGCCTGCCGTATCTCGAACGCGGCAGCCGCATCATAAACATCGCAAGCCTTGCAGCCTTTTCTCCGCTGGGCAATTTTGCCGTCTACGCCGCGACAAAAGCGTACGTGCACAGCTTTACGCTCGCGCTCGCGGCGGAACTCAAAGACCGCGGCATACGCGTTATTTCCGTGTGCCCCGGCCCCGTCGCAACGGAATTCGCCGCTGTCGCGTCAAACGGCGCGCGCACGCAGGTGCTGCACGGCAAGCCCGCAGACCACGTCGCCGCGCACGCGCTCAAACTGGCCGAGCGCGGAAGGCACACCGCGATATATGCGCCGTGGTGGAAATGCAAAGCGTTTTTAAGCAGGTTTATCGGCAGATATTTTTTTGCGCGGTATACCTATTTATACGAAAAAAGACCGTCGCAGCCGGTGCAGGCACGGCAGCTCTGAACACGGCGGCGGTACCCGGGAGGTAGCTATGAGATCGTACAGAGATAACGGAACAAGCGCGCTGTTCACTGATTTTTATGAACTGACTATGGCGCAGGGGTACTGGAAACGGCATATGGACGAACCGGCAGTGTTTGACATGTTTTTCAGACGCCAGCCGTTTTCCGGCGGATTTTCCATTCTTGCCGGCACGGAAACGCTGCTTGACGCGCTCGTGCATTTCACGTTTACGCAGACCGACATCGCATACCTTGAAAGCCTGGGCATCTTTGAAAAAGCGTTCCTGAATTATTTGCAGACATTCCGCTTTACCGGCGACGTTTACGCGATGGAAGAAGGTTCCGTTATCTTTCCCAACGAGCCGCTCGTACGTATTCACGCAAACCTTATCGAAGCGCAGATTATCGAAGGGCTTGTGCTCAACCACATTAACTTTCAGAGTTTGATTGCCACTAAAACAGCGCGCGTGCTGCTTGCTTCGCAGAAAGGCACTATTATGGAATTCGGACTGCGCCGCGCCCAGGGCCCGGACGGCGCGATGAGCGCGTCCCGCGCAGCCTACATCGGCGGCGCGTCTTCAACGAGCAACACGCTCGCAGGCAAGCTCTACGGCATACCGGTGCAGGGAACAATGGCACATTCGTGGATCATGTCGTTTCCGAGCGAACTTGAAGCGTTTGAAGCATACGCAGAGATATATCCTGAACGCACCGTATTCCTCATAGACACATACGACACGCTGAACTCAGGCATCAAAAACGCGATTGCCGTCGGCAAAAAACTTGCCGCGCAGGGAAAGCAGTTCGGCGTGCGCCTTGACTCAGGCGACATTCAGTACCTCTCGGCGGAGGTGCGCAAAGCGCTTGACGCGGCGGGGCTTACCGGCGCGTCAATCTCCGTTTCAAACGAGCTTGACGAGCACATTATCGAAACGCTCGTACAGCAAAGGGCGCCGATAGACAGCTGGGGTGTCGGCACGCACATGGTTACCGGCGGAAACGAGTCGTCGTTTACCGGCGTGTATAAACTCGCCGCGCGCAAGAACCCAAACGGCGCAGGCATGATTCCTGCGATGAAGTTCTCCGACAATCCGGAAAAGACGACAAACCCCGGCATTAAAAACGTCTGGCGGCTCTACGACGCCGACGGCATGGCAAAAGCCGATATTCTTGCGCTTTCTCATGAGGAAATACAAGAGGGAACACAGGCGCGCTTTTTTCATCCCTCTGTCGATTACCGGCAGTTTGCGTTTACTCCGTCGCGCGTCGTGCCGCTCCTTACAAAAAAGATAGAAAAAGGCAACATGCTCGCGCCGCCGCTTGCTCCCGCCGAACAGCTGCAGAAAGCGCGGACAGCGGCGCTCGCACAGCTCGACACCTTTCACGGCTCCTATAAGCGCCTGCTGAATCCGCACATTTACAAAGTATCTATCACCGAAGAACTCAAAAACTTAAAGTTGGAGTTCATCAGGGCGCGGATAACATAAATGGATCTGGAACAGCTGCGCTTCAGGGCGCGGGTACTGCGCCGCATACGGGAGTTTTTTTGGGACAGGGACTACCTGGAGCTTGATACGCCCGCGCTGAGCAAAACACTTATTCCTGAAACGTGTCTTGAAGTATTTAAGACAGAATACGTGATTCCCGACGGCAGCGGCGCAAAACCGCTGTATCTTGTGCCTTCCCCTGAAATATATATTAAGCGGCTTTTGGCGCGCCGGCCTGTGTCTGTCTTTCAGCTTTCCAAATGCTACCGCAACGTGGAGTCATGCGGGCGTATTCACAGCCCTGAGTTTACGATGCTGGAATACTACACCATGGGAGCAACGTACCGCGAGTCAGCCGCGCTGACCGAGGCGCTTATCGCATCGCTTCTGCCTGACGTGCCGGAACATGGAGAAGATCCGTTCTCCTGCCTGCGCCCGCCGTTTACCAGGCTTTCCATGGACGAAGCGTTTTACCGGTACGCCGGTTTTTACCTGTCTGACAGCCCTGACGCAGTACAGCTTGCCGAGCGCGCCGCCGCGTTAGGGCTCTACCCGCAGGAGCCCGAGGCGCTTTTTTTGTGGCCGTGGGATGATTTATACGAGCTTTTGTTTGTGCAGTGCGTTGAGCCATACCTTCCGCAGAATAAGCCGGTCTTTCTGTTTGATTATCCGGCGCAGGTTCCCTGCCTTGCAAAAGACGTGCCGCCCGCCGCAGGCGGCGAACCGCTGTGGAAAGAACGCTGGGAGCTCTATATCAACGGTATCGAAACAGCAAACTGCTATTCTGAAGAAACGGATCCGCACAAAATAAAAGCGTACTTTGACCGCGAAAGCGCCGAAAAAGCGGCGCACGCCCGTGTGCCGCACGCCGTAGATAAAGACTACTGGAAACAGTTTGCCTCATTTCCGGCATGTTCCGGCACGGCGCTCGGCGCCGACCGGCTTATAGCGGCGCTTGCAGGCTGCAAAACGATAGAACCGTACCTGCCGTTCCCGCTTGAGCTGTAAACGCCGCGCGCCGCCGCCGCGTGCAGATGCCATAGCGCCGCGCACAAAATACCGCTGTACCCTGCCGCAGTGCAGCAAAATTTGCCGGCGTTAACAGATTTGCCGATGGCCAATAAAATATTTGCCGTTTATCAGACATGAATTTTGCCGATGGCCAGCGGCGCACTTG
>DXHG01000066.1 GCA_019113455.1 Candidatus Treponema faecavium
CAAAATTAAATTTTGCCATTTATCAGACATGAATTTTGCCGATGGCCAGCGGCGCACTTGCCGACGGCAAATTTTTTGTTTGCCGTCGGCAAATGAAAAGTTTGCCGATTGCAAATGCCTCGCTGGCCGACGGCAAAATTCTTACCGGCTAAATGGCAAAATAAAATTTAGCCGATGGCAAATTTTTTATTTGCCATCGGCTGATGCGGTACTGCCGGATGAGTTTTTGCGGCAATACCGATGGCTGATATGGCGCTGCGCTTACAGCGCGGCCTGCCGTATTTCTATGTCTTTCCGCAGAGAATCAATGTGTTCCATAATAACGCTGATTGCAGGATCATCGGCTTCAATCGCAGGTCTGTTCTGTGAACGGAACAGCTCGTATATCTGCATACCAAGACTGGCAAACTCCTGTTTTGCCTTTGATTCAAGCTGATGCAGTTCTATGCGCGTTACGCTCTTGTCGCCGAAATCCTGAATAGCTGAGCCTGCTTTTGAAAACATGTCTTTTGAAACATCCACACCCTTATCGATACAGGTTTTCATCCGGTCAAAAAAATCCATTTTTACTCCCTTGCGATTATCTTATAATAATTTTGCTGTCTGCAAAAGATGAGCCGCGACGGTTTGCCATTATAAATCACGGTAATTTTAAAATAAAAGGATACGTATGACATTTGGTTACATTAGAGTAAGCACAGAAAAACAAACGGGAGAAACGCAAAAGTTGGAAATTAAGCGATTCTGTAAAGAACACCGTATCCGCATTACGCGGTGGGTTGAAGAAACGGTAAGCGGTATCCGTTCTCCGGACAAACGAAAACTGGGTAATCTGCTTGATATTTGCCAGGGCGGAGATACCATTGTGTGCACCGAAATTTCCCGTCTCGGGCGCAGTCTTGTAATGATTTTTTCTATTCTGCAAAAACTCATGGACAAGGGCGTTAAGGTTATTACTATTAAAGACGGATTTGAATTAGGCGACGATATACAGTCAAAAGTGCTTGCGTTCGCGTTCGGCATCAGCGCGGAGATTGAGCGCAAACTGATTTCCGAACGGACAAAACAGGGGCTTGCACGCGCACGTATGCAGGGCAAGCAAATCGGCAGGGCGGCAGGACAAAAACCGTCAAAATACAAATTAACCGGCAAAGACGGCTATATAAAACGGCAGCTGAAAAACGGCGCAAGCAAACGGCATATTTCACGGGAGCTGGGCGTTACGTGGGTAACCCTTAACACCTATATCAAGCGCAACAACCTCATGCCGCGCAGTTCCAAACAATATACCTGATACAGCGCTGTCCTATACGCGCTTGACAGCTCGCCGCCAGTTTTCTGCGCCGCAGCGCACAGAGAACTGGCGCGGAACACGCAGTTATTTCTTTTGAAATGACATAATGGTCAAATCGTCATACTGCGGCTCTTCGCATACGCCGCTGTACGTGATATAGTTTTCAACGGAATCCGTTTCAGCTTCTTTCATGCAGTAGTCGGCATAGCGCGTAAAATGTTTGCGCAAAAACGCATCTATTTTCTTATCGATTCTGACGATATCAAGCCGAGTAGCCGTTTTTGTCCGGTACATGCGGAATATTTTTTCGACGGCGACAAGCGCCATCACCGCTTCTTCCGGCGTGCCGGAACAGGAAGAAAAGTCAAAAATCAGTTCATCGTCTGGTGTTGCGTCATGGTCTTTATGCAGCCGGTATTTTGCCCGCGCAAATACGGCTTCGATAATCCCTGAAATGCGCGCCTCGGAAAAATCTTCACTGTCGGCGCCGGTCATGTGATTGCCATGCATCGGAGACCCTTCGGCGTTCCGCTCCGTGCAGGTGATGATATTGCCGGCGGAATCGCGGAAAAAGCGCTTGGCTTCTTCAATACCGTCCGTATACAGGAATATGACGTCTTTTTTACGCATCTGAATTGACGCTACCTTAAAACCGCCGTTTGACATGATTACGTCTGACGGAAAAACGCCCGCTGCGGCAGTTTCGGGCAGCGTGATGGTGCGGTATTTTTGCTGCGCAGCGTCGTACAGGTGAATCTGATTGTCTCCGGCATTGCAGAAATACAGGGTTCCTGACGCGGAATCAAACAGACACAGCGTAAAGGCGGCAAACCTGCCGGTAAATCCGTGCGATTCAATCTGATCGTTTATGCGGGATGCAAGCTGTATCAGATTGGACGAAGCAGTGTTTGTGTACTGCCAATTATAGAAGAAGTTCTGAAACAGTGTGGCTACTTCGACCATAATCAGCGCTGCAGAAACGCCTTTGCCCGCGACATCGCACTTGATAATCGCGTACCAGCGGTTATCAAGTTTTTTTGCGTCAAAATAATCTCCGGAAACGCCCTGCGCTCCTTCATAATACCCGAAAATATCTGCGTTATTATCGTGCAGGTGCCCCGTTGATAATTTTTGTCCGCGGCTGTCTGTTTCAAGCGGAATAAACATTTTCTGCACTTCCTTGCCGACGGTGAGTTCTTTTGCCGCCGCCGCCGCTTTTATCAGCCCGTGAGTCATGTCATTCACCGTGTCGCCCAGCAGGCCGATTTCATCCTTTGAGCGTATCTGGATGTCTTTGCCTTCAAGGTTTTCTTTATCAGGAGTGTCGCGTATCATTGCGACATGTGCGGCAAGGTACTGGATAGGCCGGACGATTATCGAAGCCAGTATCAGGGAACCGGTTAAACCTAACGCGATGGTAATGCATGCGATAATCGAAATAATAAAAATAACGTTATTCCGCGCGTGAATAACGGTGTTAATCAGTTCTTCTGTCGAGATTTCAACAAGCACGATGCCCTGCACATATGATTCAGAAGAGCCCTGCCGGTAAAGCACAGGCCGGTAAAACAGGTACCGCGTATGTTCATAGTCGAGCTCATCTGTTGAAAACTGCGGAATGGAGCCGCCCGTTTTAAGCGCCTGTTCATCAAGAATTTCTGTGAGCTGCTCGTTCAGCTGTACGGTAATCGACTGTATCTCGGCAAAGCGGCGGACAGAGGCTGCGTCGCTGTTCATTGCAATTGCTACGCCTTCCGCATTGAGCGCGGTAATATTCGCCGCGATACCGCGCACGAGCTCTGTCGTCTGCGCATCCGCGTATTCGCACAGACGTGCGATAGTATCTACCGTTTCGTTTGACAGTACTGACTCACCGAGAATCAGCTGGTCGCCTGCAATCTTTGAGCCGATATTCAGATCGTTTGTTGCCCATACGTATTGAATACCACTCTTATTAGGGGATGCAGACCTTCCGAGAATAGTCGCGTACTGCGCTTCTCTGAACTGCGAAACCTGCTGCGGCAGGAATCCCAATTCAAGTGCGTTCTTTGTCGGCATGTATGCGCGCACGCCTGACGATAAGCTGTTGAGCATAACCATGATGCGGTCGTGCAGGCCTTCTGCCAGCACCTGTTCCTGCGTGCGTATGATAAAAATGCCGAGCGGAACGGATACGAGCAGAATAATCACAACTACCAGAAACACCGTAAACGAAACCAGCTTATACTTAAGGCTGATTCCGCTTCGCACAAAGCGGGCGGCTTGTTTTTTTATAAAAGACATATCATCTCCCGTTAATATCGCGCGTATTTCAAGACGGATGCGGCGTCCCTGACGGACGGCAGCGTATATTCCGTGCGCCGCCATACCGATTCCCGCTGCGGCACACAAAAACAACACGCATGCCGTGAGTATACCAGGCAGCATAAATCCGTCAGCATCAAAAAAGCCTGCGTGAAAGCCGCGGCGCTCCGTGTCAGCAGCCGCCAGGCTGTAATCTCCTGTTTTAACTGTGCCGTAATTTTTTATATTGAGTATCGGCTCCGTAAAGTACAATCCCCTGTCGGTATGCAGCAGTCCGATCCGGTACACGCCTTCATCAAGATCGGCACAGGTAATACGCTCAATTATGCTGTCAGATTGAATCAGATAATCATCGCTGCTGCGGCGCAGCGTCATATCGTACGGCGCCTGTCCGTCTGAGTCTATGTAGATTTCCGAGATGTAGCCGTCGTATGTATAGCCTTCCCCGAACAGCCGAAGCGATACCGTACCGTATATATCCGTCGTGCTGTCAAACCGCGTGATGACGGTGCGCGGCGCGTATTTATTGAGAACAAGCAGCTGAGATGCGGGAACGCCGATATTGCCGGCGGTATCGACGGCGGCGGCAGAAAACCGGTACACGCCGTTTATTCTGTTTTGAAATGACGCCTGCGGTTCCGTGCCCTGTATCCGCTGCGGAAGCAGCACCGGAGCCGCGCTTTGCTGCGCCGCCGCGGCAGCCTCGGCGGCGATTCGCCGTATTTCCTGTTCGGGCAGCGTGCACGGATGATTTACGGAACCAGAGATAATCTGCGGAACGGGCGACAGGTATTCCAGTGTCCAGGTATATCCTGCGACATCTGCTGCTGCAGGCGCATCCCAGGCGGCGGCAAACGTATTTGCATACAGCGTGCCTCCGCCGTCAACCGGCACTTCATGCAGCACAAGCCGGTCAGGCGGCGTCGTATCGCGCACAAACTCAATACAGGCGCTCTCCGACCAGTTCCCTGCGTAATCGCACGCCGCCGCTTTGAAATACCACGAACCATCCGTCTGCGCCTGTCCTTCAAGCAGCACATTGTCAGGCAGTCTTTGTATCTGTTTGGGAGGCTCCTGTTCCGGATCGTCAGTCCATATCCATGAGTAGCCTGCAATACCTGACGAGTCGGCAGGCAGCCGCACCTGCGCCGACACTGTGTCCTGCGCCATGCGCTGCCCTGGATAAAAGCCCTGCGGAATAATTTCGGGAGCAGAAACGCTTGAATCGGTAAAAAGCTGCATAATGCGCGATTCTCCGTCTGCGCGCACTTCCTGCTGCCACGCAAGCACAAGCGTATTGCCTGTGCGCAGCTGGCACGCAAACGCCGCTTGACGCTCAGGCGGCGATACGGACTGCGCCGTCCAGAAATACGCGTCCGTATCCGCGAGCATCACCGAGTCATATCCGAGCGAATTATCGGTCCACAGCGCATACAGCGCGCCATTATGTACAAAGACAGACGGCGCATACGCGGCGGCGGCCTTACTGAGCTGCTGAACAGACGCGGCATCTATGCGGCCGGCTGTATCAAGCACGGCATACCACACAGATGCCGCTGTTGAAGTATACGGAGAGCGTTCCCACACAAGGTGGATATTGCCATTGCAGTATACTGCCTGCGGACGCTGGTTTTCGTACAGCGTAAATGTTTCAGGATCTGTGTCGGTAAGCAGTTCCGGCTGTGTCCATGACGCTCCGTTATCACGCGAAACGGCCGCATACAGCTGGTATGAGTAATATGAACCGTTATTGTACGCTGCCTGAAAAATACACATGTCGTAGGAATCCCACGAAACGATATACGGCAAAAACGGATTATGCATACCGCGCGCAGGTTCAAACTGTACGGGCTGCTGCCAGCGCAGTCCGTCTGCGGATCGTGTGCAGTTGAGTCTGAACGAATACTGATCGCCGCTTGAGCAAAAAAGCATAAAGTCTCCGCCTGAGCAGCTGAAAATACGCGGCGCTACTACAGACGCCGCGGTACCCGGCAGTTCCGTACTGCGGTATGAGCGCCCGCCGTCGTGTGAAGCGTATACGCGCACCGTGTCCTGCTCCGCCTGAACGGCAACGGCGAGTGTGCCGGCGCTGTTTACAGCGGCGGTATATATGTTGGGAATCTCTCCTGAAAACGCAAACGGCCCTGCAAAGCGTTCGCTGCGCACCCACTCTTTTCCGTCTCTCGTCGCGTAAGAAGAGATCCAGATAACGCGGTTATTATCCGTGTCAAAGCCGATTTCTTCCCAGAAAAAAGCGGAAACAGTATCACCGCTCACCGCGCTTAAAAAGCGGGAGTCCGTATCGGTTATAGCCTTGGGTGCTTCCCAATAGAATTCCGCCGGATACAGGCACAGAGAAAAAAACAGCGCAGCAAAGATTGCAGCAATTCTTTTAATCATAATAATGCGTTTACCCGCTGCAGCAATGTCCGCACTTTTACCGACTGCTGATTTTCCGGCTTTAAAAGCAGTTCTTCAGCGATTGCTTTTGCTCCCAGCATATTGCCGCGCTGCAGTTCCTGCAGCGCCTGCTGATAGGCAATCTCATCTTCCGAAGATAATATAGAAGATATCTGCCCGCCGATACGCAGCTGCACACGGTCTTTAAGCTGCGCCGCCGCTTCATTAAACGGATCAAGGGCGATTGCCTCATCAGCGGCGGCAAGAACCTGCATAAGCACCTGTTCGCTGTCTCCGGCAAGATCATACAGCCGCTGCGCTTCTGATACCCGCTGCCGGGCCTGCTGTTTTGCTGATTCGCTGATCTCAGGCTGTCTGATGCCAAGCTGTATTTCTATATCATACATGAATTCACGCAACCCCGGATACTCAGGATATATAATTTCAAGAAATGACAGCTGCGCATATGCAGAGCGGCGCAGCGCTGGATCTGCAAAATCAGCAGCGGCCTGCGCATACCGCTGCGCAAACAGCGTCTCAAAATTATCCGGATCAAGAATCTGCTCAATCTGCAGCGACAAAATGCCTGCCTGCTCATTCAGCGGATATACCAGCTGCACATCCTGAATGTGGCTCATCGCTTCATACAGTGCCTTATGCGCTTCGTCTGTGCTGCCCTGCGCCAGCAGCTCTTTTCCCTGTTCAAACAGCTGCTGCGCGCTGTTTAAAAGCTGGCTGATTTCCGGATACAGCGGCATCGGCGGCGTAACGACCCGCCCTGTCTGCATCTCAAGCGCCGTATTGATAAGCGCCGCCAGCCTGACCAGCTCCTGATCTTCTTCGATATGCGTTGTGTTCCAGCGAGATTGAGCCTGCTGCAGATATGCCTGTGCATTGACAAAGTCGCCAGTGTAATACGCGGCAATAGTCAAATTCTTATATCGGCGCACATCGCGGATAACAAGTTCATTCTCAGCGGAGGCGATACGCTTGTCAAGATCAAAAAGCACGGCGTCAGACTCGTCGCGCAGCTCAACGGATTCCTGAAACTCAAATGATTCATTATATCTGTGCCGTGCGGTTTGCAAATGGATTCGCGCGCCGTTAAAGTCTCCGCGCGCAAGCTGTGCTTCCGCCTGTGCAATGCGCAGTTCCGCCTCGTTCTGCGCCAGACGCGCGCTTTGCAGCCAGCTTTCCGCCCTGCGCAGAAGCGAATCATACCGCTGCCTGTATGAAAGCAGCAGCCGCTGTTCCGTCTCAATGGCGGATACTGATGCGCTCTCCAGATCTGACTGCCGCAGTGTGTCGATATAGGCCGTTATTATGTCTGAATCGCGCTCATATACAGTAAGCGTATGCTGGATATGCGCTATCGCTCCCTGCGGATCAGGATGAGGCGTACCGTTTTCATCAACTGAAAAAAGAATCTGTTCCGCCTGTGTATATCGGCTTTGGTAATTGCGCACAATACGCACGGTATCTGCGACATACCGCTGTGCAAGCAGGGAACTTACGGAAGCAACGGTATTGCTGCACGACTGCACCACCGCGGTATGCAGCAGTTCATATACACTGAAAGCCGCGTCAATCGGAAACGCGCGTTCTGCTGTATCAGTAAACGCAGATCCGGGCTCTCCTGCCGCAATGGGAGCGATGCCTGCAGTGTTCGCCACCGGCTCTGGCCGCGATGCCTGCACCGCCTGTTCCTGCACGGCTGTATAGCGGTATAAGTAAGAAAGCAATGCCTGCGTATCCGTCATATCAAGCTGCTCGTATTCGGCGTCAATTGCGCTTTTTCTGTCATAAATATCAAGCAGTGAGGTAAAAGCGGCGTTTACCCGCCGCGTGTTTTCAATCATTGCCATATACTGCGGCGTAAAGTCAGGAAGGAAACTGCCGTCTGCGCCGGTAAGCAGCGCGTATAAATCAGAAAACTGCCGCGACAGTGTGAGCAGCCGGCGCAGCTCTGCAGACGTGTCCCGTATCGTTTCTGCTGCAAAAGCGCTGCGGGGCAGCAATGTGCCGGAATCGGTTATGGTATGCAAATACCCTGATAGTTCCCGATATATTGCAGTCTGTATGCGGTCTACCGCATCGCGCCACTGCCAGTCCATGGCTCCGACAATTCCTGATTGAGAATCGGAGCTTATACCAAGCGTGAGCCGGTACGCAAACGCCGGAAAAGACGCGTCGGTTATATCCTCATATTCCCGATACAGCATGTTATACAGATTACGCATTTGGATTCCGCAGCCGGCCGCCCTATTGCGCAAGCCGGCAAGCCGTGAGAACGTCTGCTGTATATACTGCGCCGTCATTACCGCGTTGTCCCAGTCGGCTGCCTCCAGCTCCTGTTCAAACTGTGCGATATAAGAAGCAAGCGCCGCCGACTGCGCGCCAAAGGCGTCAACCGGATTGCGCATGTCGTACAAAAACTCACGCGCTTTTGCCTCGGTGTCTGTATGCGCAAAACGCTCAAAAAACTCTGCCTGATACAAATCATAATTATCTGCATACAGCAGCACCGCGTCAGCATACCGGTCTTGAGAAACAAGGCGAATACCTTCCGCCATAACGCGGTTAAACCGCTCCCTGTTTACGGCAAATTGCGAAATAGTTTGTATCTGTCTGATAAAGTTAACATGTATTCCACTCTGATTCTGTTCCATCTGTTCAAGCTGTGCAATTAAAGATAATTTTTTTTCGTTGTTGTCAGGCTCGTTCGTAACGGTTTCAAACAGTTCCTGCGCAATCTGATTATATGTGCTGCGTTCCCGCAGAATAATATCAACGCGTTTTTGCGCCGCGTCAAAATCATCCGGATATTCTGAAATATATGTGTGCAGCAGCAGCAGCGCCTGATTATAGTTATGTTCCTGTATCAGCCTGTCTATTTCGTCAAGACCGGCGTCGCGCCGTCCTGCCGCGGCAGAAAAAACGAGAAAACAGATGCTGAACCATACAATACAAACGCTTTTTTTTATAACCACAATCGTATGTCTGCAAACAACAGCCGCATGTGCGCGCAAACTGCGTATATCTGTATTTTTACGCATTTTTGTATTTTTTTCTACTCTTTTTTGTATGCCGCACGCGTAAAAAATGCGCTGCTGCAAGCCGCGTGAGCGCCACTGCAAAGGATTTCAGTGCAGGTTCTGCAACATCTCCATAAATAAATAAGTTGCGCTAAATACAAAATTGTATGATAATACAAGAACATGAAACAAAAAGTAACCAAAAGCGCGGCGGCGCACAGATTCTTTCTGTTTTATGCGGCGTGTGTGTGCGCATTTGCCGCGGGCGTTATTCCTGCGCGCGCGCTTGATTACACGGCGGTTACCGATGCCTTGGGCTCGCTGTTTGGCAGCGCCGCCGACGCAAACGAAGGTTTAACCACGTTTCGCTCTCTCAATATCCCTTCCGGCGGAAAAGCAGAAGCGCTCGGCACCGCGTTTACCGGACTTGCCGATGACGTCGGCTTTTTTGACTATAATCCTGCGGCAAGCTGTCTGCTTGTACAAACGCAGGCGGCGGTCATGCACAATGCCTGGATTGCTGATTCCGCGCTTGAGACGTGTGCGGGAACAATCAGGTTCAATAATTTAGGCTTAGGTGCCGCCGTAAAATGCTTTTACGTACCGTTTACCCAGTACAATCTTTTTGGAGACCGCATATCGGGAGGCTACTACAGCGAAACGACTGCGATACTGAATGTCTCATACAACTTCTTTTCAGGCTACTATTTCAAAGGACTCGCCGTCGGCGCCAATATAAAAGCGTCGTACCGCAGCGTGCCTGACTTTGCGGACAGCAAAACGAATGAACTGCTGCAAGGCTCAGGGCTCGGCCAGTCGGCATTTGCCGTCATGGCAGACGTCGGCATTATGCTGAGGTTTAACGCGGCAAAACGGTTCGCAAGCAGGGAGCCTAATCTGAAAATCGGCATCGCCGTAACAAACCTTGGCGCGGCAGTTACCGGATTCGGCACGGCAGGCGGCGCGCATATTGACGACCCGCTGCCGACACGCATCGCGTTCGGCATCTCATACCGGCCGATACGTCCGCTTACTCTCACTGCCGAATTCAGACAGCCAATTAATCTGCAAAACATCCTGCTCTCACAGCTGTGTTCCGGCGGTATTGGCGTGCAGCTGCAGGTCGTGAGCTTTTTTTCCGTACAGGCAGGATTCCTTATACAGGGCTATAATCCGCGCGTCAGCCTTGGCAGTATGCTGAGTTTTAAGTCGATAGATGTGCAGATCAACTACACGCTTGACCTTACCTCATCGCTCAACCCGCTTAACCGCATCAGCCTGTCAGCCCAGCTCAAGCTGGGAGACCGCGGACGCGCAGAACAGCAGCGCGAAACAGACAGGCTGTACGCGCAGGCGCTCAAGTTGTATGCAGAAGGGAATCTTGAGATGGCGCGCTCTACGCTGTATGCGCTGCTTGTGCGGGATCCCTCATTTGATCCGGCACAGCGTATTATTGACGAAATAGAGGCGGCGCTCGAGATGCAGCGCATGATTATCGATTTTCAGATGCTTGACACACTGCCTGAGCAGCAGGCTGAACAGCCGCCGCTGCCATCTTCGCAGTAGCTCAGCGTTTTCTGCTGAATACACGGTAGTTTATCCAGGGAAAGATAGCATTCTGTTTTTCACAGCGAATCAGCCATTCCGTGCTGATAGAGTTTGCGCCAAGAGAATCATAAATAGTCGTAAACGAATTCAGCAGTTCCTTTGTGTGCCGCGCCGCTGTTTCCTGGCAGTCCTGGTCATACAGCATCTGCTGCCAGGTGCTCGATTGTGCAAGCAGTACTTCTTTTGCGGCAAGATTAAGAATACGGGCTTTAAGGCCGGAAGAATCGGAAAAGCGGCCAGCCAGATCTATCATGCGCTCGCTTGCCTTGCGCACATAGCGCACAATCCAGCTGTTTGCAGCGTGAATGAGATTCTCTCCGTATCCCGTGTCAGGAGCCGCTGACATACAGGGACGCACCATCTGTTCCGCAGGACTCTGCCGATATACCGCGGCGCATGTTGAACAGGACACGCCGTGTTCAGCAGCGCAGCGGTATACCTGTTCAAGCCACGCAACGCCCTCATACCAGCTGCCGCCAAGAAAATCAAGCCTGCACGTACATATAACGGAAAGCGGCTTATCAGGCTCGTATACCGCTGCCTGCGAAAGCTTGTCCGACTGACGTCGGACAAAATCCTCTGCGTCAAGCTGTACCTGTGCTGCTGCTGCTGCTGCGTCATATACGGCTGTTCCGCTGTCTTTCTGCGCATTGTATGAAAAACCGGATGCAACGCGCATCCCGCCTGCAGGAATGAAGCCCGCAAGGTTTTCCGTCTGCTCATGAAAAGACACGTCTTTTGATTCCGCACGATACGTACCGGCGGCGTGATACGCGGTCTTTGCCGTCAGCACTGACGGTGTGGTGCGGTCGCCTGCAAAAAAGGTAAACGCGTTGGCGCACTGCACCGGATAGAATATCCCCGCCTTTGGCAGCGGTTCCCCGCACAGCAGCCCCTGCGCATCAAGCACGCTGTATTTAAGGCCGAACGATTTTAAGTTCTTTTCAAGCCCTTCCGCGTATCCCATCTGCGGAAGCCAGAACCCAGATGGAACCGAACCAAAATAGTGCCGGTGAGAAATCATGCCCACTTCTATCTGCGCATTGACTGCTTCCGTCAAATCAACATATTGCGGCAAAAACACCGGCGTAGCGGTCGTGCCCAAAAGCTCTATATGCCCCGCGTCTGAAAGGCGCTTGAATTCCTGGAGTATATGCCGGTTAAGCGTGTGTGCAAAAAAATCCCTGATATAGCGCAGCCGCTCCAGATACATCTGCGCAAGCTGCATAAGTTCTCCCGTGCGGCGCTCGGTTTCGGACTCTCCGAGCAGCACCAGCTTGTCAAGATACTGCAGATAGCCGTCGCACACGCCGCTGTCCTCAAGCAGCGCGCACAGCGACGGCGAAAGCACGAGCGAAAACGCAAACGGCACGCCGTCGTGTTCAAGACGGCGGCAGGTATCGAGCAGCGGCAGATAAGTGCGCGTAAGCAGTTCGTACAGCCGCTCATACAGCACGCGGCTGCCCTCGCATACGGATTCCTGCTGCGGCATAAACTCCTGATGTCCAACAAGCATCAGCACGATTGATTTATCAGGCACTGCTCATCACCTCAAGAAAAAGATTGTCTGTACATTTCATACTGCTGTGTCAGTATGTCCGGCAGACCGGAAAGTTCAAGTATCGGAGAAACGCTGCGTATGCGGGCAGCGGAATCAATATCAGGCAGCACCGCGGGCATCACGACACGGCGGGATACTGCAAGCGTGCTGCACAGCTGTATATTTTCTGCAGGACAGACAACCAAATCGAAACGCAGCACCTTGAGCCCGGGCTTTATAAAAATATGCTGATCGCGATCAGTATCCGATACGGGAATATCGAACGTTTCCTGCGGAACGGCGCTTTCTTCATTTATAAAGCGCATTACCCGTATGCAGAAATTGCCCGAAGCAGCCGCAGCGCGCACGGTCTTCATATCAGCTTCGCGCACATCCCAAAACACATAGACCCACACGGGATTGCGGACAATGACTGATATCTGCGTTTCATTATAAGAAAACGGAAGCTCATGCGGTTCTTCTGCAGGCGCGTCAGACAGCTGCATATCAGTTTCTGATTCGGCACGCGCGGCCTCTGCCTCTTCAAGCAGCTCTCCAATAATAAAGCGCCTGTTCAGATCTTTTGGTATGTCAATACCATATCGATCTGCCAAATCAAAAAGTTCCGCCGATGTTAAAGATTCCAGATATGGACGAGAAAGAGACTGTATATCCATAGCTTGAGGTATCATCTAAAAAAACGGTATTTTAGTCAAGTACGCAAATTTTTGCTGTAAAAGCAGCAGGTTCAGGGCAAGCGATTTCAGCGGCAGGCCTGATCCGTTTGCAGGAGCTGCGCTATGGATTTTTCACTTAATTATCTGTACTAAGTAACGAAATCAGAAAACAGCGCCTGTATCGCCTGCGTCATATGCGCGGGATACGGAATACTGAACGTGCGGGATTTTCCTTTAATAGGCACGGTAAGCGACACGGCGGCGAGCTGCAGGCGCTGTATGCCGAACTGCTTTTTCAGTATGCGGTTGCGGGCAAAATTGCCGTATTTGTCATCAGCGGCGATGGGATAGCCGGCGTGCGCGAGATGCCGCCGTATCTGGTGCATACGTCCGGTCTGCAATGTCAGCGCAAGCAGGCACGCCGTGCACACTTCATCGTCCAGCACGGCATGTGCGCGCCGCGTTACGCTGAACTGTGTGCGCGCCTCCTGTGCCCTGCCTCGGTTATAGAGCGTTTCCGTCAGTATACCGCGGTCTTGCACCGGTTCTCCGCCGACGGTAAGCGCGGCATACTGCTTTACCGCAGCGTCAGATGCAATCACTGTACTCCAGCGCGCGGCGGCCTGCGGCGATTTTGCCGCAACGAGCAGTCCGTCTGTGTCGCGGTCAAGCCGGTGCACCGGATATACCTTATAACCCAGCTGCCGCTCAAGCAGCATATCAAGCGGATGCGCGATACGCGCCCCGCCCTGCACGGCAATTCCTGCGCGTTTATGGACAATGAGTATTTCGGTATCTTCGTACACAATCGGAATTTTCTGCATGTGCAAAAAACTATCAGGCACTCCCCTTAAATGTCAAGGCGTAAAGTAAAGACCGGTGCCTTGCCGATACTCAAATTAAGGAGGCGGCAGGTGCGCGGTATTTTTTTTCGTATAGTATTTGCAGTATGGTTGTTTAGTACGGCGCACGGTCTGTCTGCCGAAGTCATTGCTTCCAGTCAGTATCAGTTTGCCATAGATCTTCCGGAGGGTTTTGTGCTTTCAGACACTGACGGGATGGGCACCGCGTACGAGTTTACCCATTTGGTGCTGCCGGTGCAGACGGTGCTGCGCCTGTACGAAAACACGCGCTATACGTCAGCACAGTCGGCGCTTACCGACGCGGTGTATAAATTGTCAGGAAGAGCGGAAGTTACGTCGTTCGCATGGCGCGGAAGCCAGGCCGCAATCACGCAGTTTATTATAGAGCCGTTTCCTTCCCGGCGCGAGTACGGCTGGGCAATCGCGGTTCCGATTCCCGCGGCAAACAGCATCCTAGTAGCGCTTGCCTACACGCCGGAAGAAGCAAGCGGTACATTTGACACGATACTGCTTTCTATTCTTGATTCTGTGTATACCGACCGCGGCAGTTATTTTACCGCAGGACCGGTTACAGCGTTTGCGTATCCTCCCGCAGGCGAGCAGCAGATAGAACTTGCCGTTAACGGCATGAATGTCCCGACACGGATTGACAGCGGCGATGCCGAGGCAAATCAGTTTGTCATTGACCGCGAGTTTTCTATTCTTAAACTGTTTTTTACGACAGAAGCGCTCCAGCCATTCCTTGAAGACGCCTACGCGCGCTATTACCGCCTGATTTTCAGGGACGGATACGGCAGAATCAAGCAGGCGGCGTTTGACATTTCCGTCGCGTTTGAGGCGCAGCTTGCGGCAGACGGTGCTGCGGACGAAACGGACAGGGAACGCGCAATACTGACTGCGCTGCTTTCGTGGGTGCAGCACATGGAGTATGGAAGAGATTTGAGCGCAAGCGACTTTACGCCGCTGCCGCTTACGCTGCAGGGCGCCGCTTCCGACTGCGACGGGCGGGTGCTCCTGCTTGCGGCGCTGCTCACGCAGATGAACTTTAAGACGGCGCTCTTTGTTTCCCCGGAAAAGGGGCACGCGCTTTTGGGCGTGCAGTCGGATCTGCCCGGCTTCAGGTTTGAAGTGGACGGCGCTGAGTATCTCATGTGCGAAACGATTGAGAACGTAACGCCCGGGCTTATCCCGCAGAATATGAGCGACCCAAACATGTGGATTGTGGTTCCGTTTTAACGCGCTGCCGCTTACAAAAGCGCAAGAATTTCTGCTGCCGTCTTTGCCGCAATGCGCGACGCCTTTTCGCAGTTCTGTTCAAACACTTCGATACCCTGCTCTTCCTGCGTGTCAGTAACCGTGCGCACGCTTAAAAACGGAATGGCGTTTACATAACAGACGTGGGCGCACGCGGCCGTTTCCATATCAGCGGCAAGCGGCGCAAAACGGCGGCGGATATCTTCTCTGGCGCTGTTTTCTATAAACTGTTCGCCTGACACAATTGTGCCGAAGCGCAGCGGATGCGGGGAATGAGCCGCGTACTGCCTTGCCGCCGTCACAAGCCCCGCGTCAGACGGGAAAAACATATCCTGCATCCACGGATGAAAATCAGTGAGAATATCCGGCGCGACGTCGTGATAGGCGGCGCGTTCGGCAATGATGGTGTCAAACAGGCGCACATCAGCGGCAATGCCGCCTGCCGTTCCTGCGTTTATAATGCGCCTGACCTTAAAACGCTCGATGAGAAGCTCGCAGGCTATGGCGGCGTTTACCTTGCACACGCCGCTGAACAGCGCAGCGACGGGATGCGCGCCAATGTTTCCTTCATAAACGGTCAGCATCTAAACGGTCAGCATCGCCGCTTTGCTGGTGCGGTAAACATGCAGATACGGAAAAAACGCTTCAAGCTCTGTATCGCCTGCGCAGATGATGCCGGTCAGCTTCATATATGCAGCACCTCCCGCAGATAAGCACCGGTTACGCTTTTGCTGTCAGCCGCCGTCTGCTCAGGCGTTCCCGCAGCAATAATGCGCCCGCCTTTCTGACCGCCGCCGGGCCCCATGTCGATAACATAGTCCGCGTTGGCAATCAAATCAAGATCGTGCTCGATAACGACTACCGTTGCGCCCGCGTCTAACAGGCGCGAAAACACACCGATAAGCGAACGCACATCAAGCGGGTGCAGCCCGATAGTCGGTTCGTCAAATACAAAGACCGTGTCATGCTGCGCACGGGTCATTTCTGCTGCAAGCTTAAGCCGCTGTGCCTCGCCGCCTGAAAGCGCCGGCGTTGCCTCGCCAAGCGTCAGATAGTCAAGACCAAGGTCATCGAGCGTCTGCAATTTTTCGCGCGCCTTTGCAGCGTCTTTTACGCCTGAAAGCACCGTAAGCGCACGGCGCACCGTCATGCCAAGCAGTTCCGGAAGCGAAACGCCTTTGAGCGCAAGCTCTGCATCCGCGTCTTTATCCGGATACAGCCGGATGCTCCGCGCGTTTTTGGCGTAGCGCGAGCCGCCGCAGCCGGGGCACGTTATTTCCACATCGGGCAGAAACTGCACGTCCATCGTAATCTGGCCCGTGCCGTCGCACTCCGGACAGCGCAGTGAGCCCGTGTTATACGAAAACGCGGCGGCGCCCAGTCCCGCCGCTTTCGCTTCGGGCAGGCCTGCGTACAGTTTGCGCAGTGCGTCAAGCGCGCCGCTGTACGTGGCTGCGGTTGAACGCACATTCAGCCCGACCGGATCGGCGTCTATGAGGCAGACGCGCCGGATACAGGGCGCAGACACTGCCTGCACATGCGCAGGCAGTGCGGTGCCTGCGCACACCGCTTCAAGCGCGGGCACGAGGCTTTCAAGAATCAGCGTCGTTTTCCCTGAACCGGAAACGCCGGTAACCGCCGTCAGTCTTCCCACAGGGATTTCCGTTTGCAGCGCGTGCACCGTATGCAGCGGCGCGGTGCAGAGCGTTATGCGCCCGGCGGCAAACACGTCGTGCGCGCCCGCACGATTGCGCACCACAGCCGGTTCGCTGCCGCACAGAAATGGCGCGATGCGCGACGACGGGTTAAGCGCAATATCGCGCGGCGTGCCCTGCGCGATGACCATGCCGCCCGCTTCTCCCGAACCCGGCCCCATCTCCACAATCCAGCGCGCGCTTTTCAGAATACGCGTATCGTGGTCGACAAGCACGACGGAATTGCCGTGCGCGGCAAGATCCTCGATAACGGCAAGAAGACCGTCTGCGTTGAGCGGATGCAGACCGATCGAAGGCTCGTCAAGCACGTACAGTACGCCCGTGGTTCTGCTTCGCACCGCCCGCGCAAGCTGCACGCGCTGCCGCTCGCCGGTAGAAAGCGTGTCGCCCGCGCGGTCAAGCGAAAGATAGCCGAGCCCCAAATCCATAAGCCTGTGCACCGTGTGCGCAAACTGTCCGGCAATCTGTACCGCCATCTGGCGCATCTCTGCGGAGAGCTGGTCAGGAATGGCTGAAACCCATTCGGCAAGCGCAGCAAGCGGCATCGCGCATACATCCGCAAGCGTCTTGCCGCACAGCAGCGTCCGGCGCGCCGCCAGCCCGAGTCTGCTTCCGCCGCAGCCGGGGCATGGCTCCTGGCGCAGAAATTTTTCCACGCGCTTCATGCCTTTTTCGTCTTTTACTTTGGCAAGCGCGTTCTCAACGGTGTACACCGCGTTAAAATACGTAAAATCGAGTTCTCCCGCCTGATTGGTGTTTTTCGCTTTGTAAAAAATGTGTTTCTTTTCAGCCGGTCCGTGAAACACAATATCGCGCTCTTTTTCCGTGAGCTCGCAGAACGGCACATCGGTGCGCACGCCCATCGCGCGGCACACGTCTGTCATGAGCGACCACATCAGCGAATTCCACGGCGCAACGGCTCCTTCGTCAATAGAAAGGCTCTCATCGGGCACAAGCGTACTTTCGTCCACCGTGCGCACTACGCCGGTGCCGCCGCAGTCAGGACACGCGCCCGCGCTGTTAAACGAAAAGCTCTCGGCGGAAGGCCCGTCAAACGACTCGCCGCACTGCGGGCACACAAGCGGCTTGCCGGCGGCGGTATTCACTGACGGCACAAGGCGGTGGCCGTTCGGGCAGCAGTGGCTCCCCAGCCGTGAAAACATAAGCCTGAGCGGATTCAGCAGTTCCGTCATCGTGCCGAATGTGCTGCGCACGCCGGGCAGCGCTGGCCGCTGGTGCAGCGCGAGCGCTGCGGGAACATACTCGATGCGGTCAATATCCGCTTCCGCCGCCTGCGTCATGCGCCGGCGCGTATATGCGGAAAGTGCTTCAAGATAGCGGCGCGACCCTTCCGCGTACAGGATGCCAAGTGCAAGCGACGACTTGCCTGAACCGGACACGCCAGCCACGCCGACAACCGTGCCGAGCGGAATATCCACATCGATGTTTTTCAGATTGTGCACGCGCGCGCCGCGTATTTCGATATGATCCGGATGTGTGTATCCTTGAGCTAAATTTGAAACATGTATAGTTTTTTCTTCCATAATTACCTGCTTCTTGTACAATCAGTGTCTGCTTTTTAACGATTATACGTTATTTCTTCTATTTTATGCCAGTGTACTATGAACAGCGTATCGATTCTCCGCACATCTGCTTTTCCTGTAACCGTTGTGCCAAACCAGGCGTTTTTAAGCTCCGTCCAACAGCAAGCAAATCAGGGCGTTTTGACAGAAACAGAAACTGGTGCTGCGGGTTTTCCTGAATATTTGCAAATACGGCGTCCCGCCACTCCGGTTTCCAGTCAGCCAAATCGCTCATACCAGTCATAGGAATATCCCTGTCAATGATTTATGCCGTACCGGCCGTTGGCAAGAGGGAAATTTGGCATCCGCCGGCGGAGAAACCGGCGCACGGGCAGCACAAAATTTGCCGATGGCTAAATTTTATTTTGCCGTTTATCCGGTAAGAAATTTGCCGTCGGTCAGCGAGACGTTTGCAATCGGCAAACTTTTAGTTTGCCGACGGCAAACCAAAAATTTGCCGTCGGCAAGTGCGCCGCTGGCCATCGGCAAAATTCATGTCTGATAAATGGCAAATGTAAAATTAGCCATCGGCAAATTTCGTATTCCCCGCAGCAAACGGTTTTGCTGTGCATCTGCATGGACACGCGCGCGGAACAGCTGCGGTTATGCCGTACAGGCATACCGCGCTATACAATAGAAGTATTGGACATACAATACCTGCAGATCATATACTGACCGCATATCGGAGGTTTACCATGAACAAAAAAACGTACATGCACATTGCTTTCGCGGCGGCGCTCGGCATATCCGCCGCATTTCTGCACGCGCAGGAGCCGCGCGCAGATTCCGCCGCCCGGGACGGGCTCGTTCTGATTCCCGGCGGCACGTTCACGATGGGCAGCCCTGCCGGAGAGCGGCAGCGGCACGAAGACGAGCGGGCGCACACGGTTGCGCTTTCGCCTTTTTATCTTTCTCCGTATGAAGTAACGCAGGCGGACTATGAGGCTGTCATGGGGTCCAATCCTTCTCATTTTAAAGGCGGCAATCTGCCGGTCGAAACGGTTACATGGTACGACGCCGCTGCATACTGCAACGCGCTCAGCGAACGCGCGGGGCTTACGCCCGTATACACCATAAGCGGCAATACGGTGAGCTGGAACCGCGCGGCTGACGGCTACCGGCTGCCTACGGAGGCGGAATGGGAATACGCTGCGCGCGCGGGAACGCGGTCGGTCTTTCCGTGGGGAGACCGCATCACCAGCGACAACGCCAACTTTGAAGGAACATATCCGTATCTTATAGAAGAAAACTACGTGAACCGGCAGGATCCCACCGTGCGCTCAAGCCGCAACCGGAACCGCACGGTAGAAGTTGATGAATTGCCGCCGAACGGCTTTGGCCTCTGCAACATGCACGGAAACGTTTCTGAGTGGTGTTTCGATTATTACGGGGAATACGGAGAGGAGGCAGATAATCCTGCAGGCGCGCTTTCAGGCTCGCTCCGTGTAAACCGCGGCGGCGGCTGGAACGACTTCGGCAAGCAGCTGCGGAGCGCCTACCGTTCCGCAACGACGCCCGACACGACTGACTGGAATCTGGGATTCCGTATCGCGCGGAACGCTGAAGCAGGGAGCGGCACGGTTACGACAACGTACACGGCGGATGCCCAGATTCCTGAAAATCCGCGCATACTGATTGCGTATTTTTCGTATACAGGAAACACAGAAAATGCCGCGGAAATCCTTGCGCAGGCGGCGGGCGCCGACGTGTTTGAAATCCGCATGGCAGAACCGTACCGCGGCGGCATTTACGACGTATCGCAGCGGGACTTGAACGCAAACGCGCGGCCCGCGCTTGCCGGTCGCGTGCAGAACATGGCGCAGTACGACGTGGTGCTGCTCGGTTACCCGACGTGGTGGAGTACGATGCCGATGCCTGTGTATACGTTTCTTGAATCGTATGATTTTTCAGACAAGGTGATTCTGCCTTTTTCAAGCCATGGCGGCACGCGCTTTGGAGACAGCATCTCTGACCTGTCCAAAACGGCGAACGGCGCGTATGTTGGTCAGGGGTTTGAGTTTGAGTATTCAGGCGGAAGACGCCTCGAAGACAGTCTGCGCGCGTGGCTTTCAGAAAATGGAATCTCGGTACGCTGAAAACCATGAAGCCCAAACGAACGCTCAGCAGACTGCTTAAAATACTTATCGATACTGCGATGTATGCCGGTATGCTCTATCTCATGAGCTACCGGCCCGGCCGCGGGCTTTTCGCGCACGGAACAGCGGGCTGCGCCGTGTTTGCACTGTTTGTGCTCCATCACCTGCTGAATATTGGCTGGTATACGGGGTTCCGGCGCGGATCATGGAATACAGCACGCAGACTGTTTGTTGGCACGAACACGCTGTTAACCATGTCTATGCTTCTGCTTGCGGCAAGTTCCGTCATGCTTTCAGGCGAAGTATTTGCCGTTTTGCCGTTCCTTCCCGCCGGACAGGGTGCGCGCACACTGCATACGGTTTCTGCGACGTGGTGTTTTGTGTTCACGGTGCTGCATATCGGGCTGCACACGCACGCGCCGCTTCTATGCCTGCGTAAGAAGGCCGCGGGAACAAAAGCGGTGTTCCTGCTGTACGCGGCATACGGGCTTTTCGGCGCCGCCGGTCTCGGCTCGTTTGTGCTGAGCGGGTTCTGGCGTTCACTGTTCGCGCTGCCCGGCGCGGCGCCGTATGTTTCAGACGCCGCGTTTTATGCGCTCTATGTGCTGATGACGGCGGCGGGTGCGATTTCCGTTCATGCCGCGCTTTTAGTGCTGAACCGTCAGCGGTCTCCGGTGAGCACGGCATAAAAGCGCGGAAGCGCCCGGCGGAGCAGACAGCCGACGCCCGTGCAGAGTACAATGCAGATAACCGTCGGCACGATATACTGCACAAGGCACCATGCGCCGTGCAGCGGGATAATCTGGTATGAGAGTTTATTGAGCGTTGCCATCACGACCGGCGCGTGCGCTGCGTACAAAAAGAACGAATACGCCGCAAGTTTTTTGCACACGCTGCTCCATTTTGGCGAGCGCTCTATAACGCCCGCAAGCCGGTACAGCACAACCGCGCTCACGGCGATATTGATATTAGCAATCTGCGGCGCGTCTGGAATACAGAACTTGAGTACCAGCACGCCTGCATAGACGATAAGCAGCTCGGGCCAGCGGATGCGGTCAACGGCGTCGGCGTTCCAGCCGTATTTTGCCCACCAGCAGCCAAGCGCAAAAAAGAACAGCGGCGTTGCGCTGCTTACAACCCCGAGCGGGAGTTTGCAGATATAGGCAACGCTTATCGCTGCAAACGTAACGGCGGGCAGTTTTTTAATAAACAGCACGAGAAGCGGAGACAGCGCAAACACTACCATTAAATCGCGCAGAAACCAGAACTGATACGTAAGCGGGGAACCGCCTTCACGCTGAATACGGCCCCAGAATGCGTCAAGCCACTCGATGGGCGAAAAGAGGCGGATCATGTTTTGCCGGTTGATAAAGTAGTTTTGAATGACCGGAAGAGACTGCGCGATGAAGAAAAACGCAATATAGAGCAGCGTCCACAGAATATAGGGAACGAGCAGCGTGCGCGCTTTCTTTTTTAGGAGCGCTGCATACGAATACGCGGGCGCGTCCTGTTTGTTCCAGAACAGATACCCGCTGAACACAAAAAAGAGCGGCACTGCCGCACACGCGATGCCGTCGCTCAGCGCCTGCTTAATAAACAGCACCCAGCCTGGCTGTGAAAACGAAAGCCCGTAATAGACTGCGTCTTCGGCATTAAGATTATTATGGATACAGACAACGAGCACCATCAGCAGATAGCGCAGGATAGTTATGCGGTTTGATACGGACGCTCGGATCACAGCGGCCGCCTTTGGCGCGCGCCGTGCGCCTCCGTAACAGGTGCGGCGCTGTCTGCCGCGGGTACGCACCGCACACTCGCGGTAAAGCGGGCAGTTGCTGCCCGGACTGCTCCCTGCCTGCACCGAGGGGAGCGGTTATTGCTATGCTGTTCTACCCCCCCCCGTGCCTGTTACGTGCTGCATGCAGCACACAGCGAGAATCAGGCTGCCGAAACGGCGGCACGCGGGTGCTACAGCGCCGGTTCTGTATGGGGAATAAAAAACCGCGTTATGTCCGCTTTTTCAAGCGCGAGCAGTTTCTCTTTTTTATCAACGCCGCCGGCATAGCCGGTAAGGCTGCCGTCTGCGCCGACAACGCGGTGGCACGGCACAATTATGGAGACCGGATTGCGGCCCACCGCACCGCCGACCGCCTGCGCGGATATGCGGGCGCCTCCCCGCTGTGCGGCAAGCCGCCTGGCAATTTCGCCGTAGGTTATCGTCTGTCCGTAGGGAATGGCACAGAGGATTTCCCACACCGACTGCTGAAACACTGTGCCCGTAAGATGGAGCGGCACACAAAAATCAGGCTCCCTGCCTGAAAAATACACGTCAAGCCAGCGGCGCGCAGCATCCAGCGCAGGGGACGCAGACTGCGCAGAGACAGTATCCGACGCGCCCGGTTCCAGCGTGCGGGCAAAATACTTCTGCCCTTCAAACCACACGCCGGTTACGCCTGTTTCGTCCGCCGCCAAAAGCATAGAACCAAGCGGGGAATCATACTCAAGGATGCGCTGCATATTATTTCTCCATGCCGAAATGCTGATTTGAGTCCTGCGGAGCCTGTGCGCGATCTGTGTCCGTAGAGGAGCGGATTTCCGAGCAAACCGTAATTTTATAGCTTTCAAACAGTTTCTCCCGCCCCGCTTTCTGGCTCATGCGGTGCTGCACGATGTTCCGCCATTGTGCCCAGCAGCCTCATCCGTCCACACATTCATGGAAAACAGCTTGCCCTCTTCATTCAGACTGGGAAAACCGCTCCGCGCGAATAAAGCCTTCAAATCCGGAAAGCAGAGGTTTCAGCATTGCCGCAAGCTCAAGGTACTTCTGCATCCCGGTCTTTGCGGGCTTTACTTCACACAAAACAATGATATTGGGCATAAAACACTCCTACCTCTGTTCTGTCTGCGCAAGCGCCTGCGTCAGATCGGCAATAAAGCGCGATTGCTGTTTTTTCAGATAGTGCGGAATAAACGGTGTAATCCAGAATCGCATTGGCTGCACTTCTTCAACAAAACGCACCGCCGTCTTTGTTCCGTTTTCCGTGCTGCGGAATGTGCCTGACCAACGGCCCGTAATGCTGCCGTTGTGCAGCTCAAATTCCCACCGCTGTTCCGGTTCCCACACAATCGTCGTAAACACTGTTGGCGTCCCGTTTGCGGCATACTCAATAAACTGCCGCTCAGACAGTATCTCCGCGCGCGCTATGTCAGTCCGCCACTCCCCATATCCGGCAATGTCCGTAACCACGCTCCATACGGTATGCGGAGCGCATGAAAAAACAGCCTCCGCCTGTGCGGTTATCATAACGCTGGCTCCTTTCAAAAAAACGCGCCGTTTTTGCACAAACGGCGCGCACGGCGTTATTTTACTGTTTCAAGCTCATAGACGCGGGTGCCCAGGCCTATTTTCTCTGCGTGCTCAAGGCAGCTTTTGTACTCCGTGTTCGGATTTGCGTTGTCAAAGTGATCGTGCAGATCGCAGAAACCGGGCTTGGCCATCGCTTCGGCAAGCTGGCTGTTTTCAAGCGGCTTCTGGCGCAGGCACGCATCGGCGCACGCCTGGTCAAGGGCAACCGGATCGAACGAGGCGAACATGCCCACGTCCGGCAGCATCGGCGCGTCGTTTCCGGCATGGCAGTCGCACACTGGAGAAATGTCGCACACCACGGAAATATGGAACGCCGGACGGCCGTCCACAACGGCTTTCGTGTATTCTGCCATGCGGCAGTTAAGCTCTTTTACCGCGGCGTTCTGCGCAAACGCGATCGCGTCAAAGTTGCACGCGCCGATGCAGCGCCCGCAGCCCACGCAGTTATCATAGTTCACCGTCATCTTCTTTTTTTGTTCGTCAAAAACAAGCCCGTTGTTTGCGCACTCCCGCAGGCAGCGCCGGCAGCCGCGGCAGGCGGCCGCGTCAATCTCGGGCTTGCCGTTGCTGTGCTGGTCTTTTTTTCCGGCGCGCGAACCGCATCCCATGCCGATGTTTTTTATCGCGCCGCCGAATCCGGTCATCTCATGGCCTTTAAAGTGCGTGAGCGAAATAAAAATATCGGCGTCCATAACGGCGCGCCCGATTTTCGCTTCTTTTACGTATGCACCGCCGGAAACCGGCACGGCGATGTCGTCTGTTCCTTTAAGGCCGTCTCCGATAATCACCGGACATCCGGCGCTCAGCGGAGTAAAACCGTTTTCCCACGCGCAGTACAAATGCTCAATCGCGTTCTTGCGGCTGCCCGGATACATCGTGTTGCAGTCGGTAAGAAACGGCTTGCCGCCCAGACTGGACACCGTATCTGCAACCGCTTTTGCGTAATTAGGGCGAAGAAAACTCATATTGCCCAGTTCTCCGAAATGCATTTTTATTGCGACAAACTTGCCTTCCATATCGATTGATGCAATGCCTGCGGCCTTCATAAGGCGCTTGAGCTTATCCGCCGGTCCCTCGTCAGGGCTGCATCTGAAATCAGTAAAAAACACTTTGGATGGATTCATACGTGTAACCTCCTGAAAAATATCCGCCTGCAGCGGGCAATTCTCAATTATAGCATATTTTACTGGCTGAATCTATAATCTCTCTGTAATTTACAGGACAACAGCGTTTACTCTGCACGCAGGAATGCCGCAGCTTACGGAGATGACGGCAGTCAGCGCAGTAAGTCCTATGGCAGCAGATTTGCCGTCGGCAAAAAAATTCCCATTTAAAAAATTTACATTTGCCGATGGCAAAATTTTATTTTGCCATTTATCAGACATGAATTTTGCCGATGGCCAGCGGCGCACTTGCCGATTGCAAATTTTTTGTTTGCCGTCGGCAAATGAAACGTTTGCCGACGGCAAGTGTCTCGCTGGCCGACGGCAAAATTCTTACCGGATAAACGGCAAATATAAATTTTGCCACCGGCAAATGTACATTTTGCCATCGGCAAATTTTTCAGTGCGCCGTGCAGATGACAGGTTCATACAGCGCTGTGCTGACGTTTGCAGCAAATCTGCTGCAAACGTCAGCACAGCGCGGCTTGACACAAGGCGCCGCTTTTTGTAAACTTTCTTGCAAACAAATAAGTTTACAATACAAAAAAAGGGTGCACCTGAGATGAAAGAACAGAACACAAAAACCGGCACGCACATGCAGGCGGCGGTACTCGCGGTTTTTGCCGCGCTGATTGCGGCAGGCTGTTTTATCGCTGTTCCCATAGGCCCCGTTCCCATTGTTTTGCAGAATATGCTTGCAATACTCGCAGGCTGCGTGCTCGGCGGCGCGCAGGGAGCAGCCGCGGTCGGGCTCTTTCTCGTTGCAGGCTGCATCGGGCTGCCGGTATTTTCAGGCGGCAGGGGCGGCATAGCAGCAGTAACCGGCCCTACCGGCGGATTCCTCGTCGGCTATTTTTTTGCCGCACTCATCGCGGGCTCCGTTGTTGGAAAGCCGCTCGCTGACGAAAAGCCGTTTGAAAAAAAACGGCTTTTAACCATTGCGGCGGTGGGACTCGCAGGTTTTGCCGCCGTATATGTTCCCGGCACATACCAGTATATGCGTCTTACAGGCAGTTCCCCTGCCGCGGCATTTTCCGCCTGCGTGCTGCCGTTTCTGCCGGGAGACGCGGTAAAACTGCTCATTCTCGTGCCGGCGGCGGCGCGCCTGCGCCCTGTCGCTGCGCGGTATCTCATTCCGCCAAAGCAGAAACAGGCGTAACATGCCTGCAGCGCTGACACTCGAGCATATCACCAAGACGTTCCGCGTAGACGGCGGTACGTTCACGGCGCTTAACGATATTTGCTTTTCCCTTGAAGAACGCAGCTGCACCGTCATCGGCGGCGCGAACGGTTCAGGGAAAAGCCTTCTCATGTCGATTATCGCCGGTCTTGAAACACCCGACAGCGGAAAGGTGCTGCTTTCGGGAAACGTTGGTCTTGTATTCCAGGACGCCGACGCGCAGATACTGGGCGAAACGCCGCGGGAAGACGTTGCGTTTGGCCCGATAAACCAAAAGCTCCCGCAGACGGCTGTCGCAGAAAAAACAGCGGCGGCGCTTGCCGAGACAGGTCTCTCCGAAAAGGCGGATTTTCCTTCCCGCTTTTTGTCAGGCGGAGAAAAACGGCGGCTCGCAGCTGCCGGCATCCTTGCGATGGATTCACCGATTGTTATCTTTGACGAGCCGTACGCGAACCTTGACTACGGCGGCGTTAAGCAGGTGAACGCGCTCATACGCAGGCTGCATAAGTCGTCGCACACGGTTGTGATACTGACGCATGAGCTTGAAAAGTGCCTCGGCATGGCTGACCGCTTTATTGTGCTGTACCGCGGCGCAGTCGTGTTTGACGGCACGGCGCAGCAGGGGCTTATGCAGCCGCTTGAATCATGGAGCATCAGAAACCCGCTGGTGCAGTATACCACAGCGCAGGACCTGCTATGGGAATAAAACAAACCGGCGTATTCGCCGGAGCGCTGTTTGCATATAAAAAAGGGTCTTCATACATATACCGCGTTCCGGCGGTTATCAAACTGCTTTTGCTCATCCCCGCAGGAATCGCGGTATGGCAGTTTTCTGTTCCGGCGGCGGCAGCCGCCGCGCTGCTTTGCACCGCCGCGCTGTCGCGCGCTGCGGGATTCACATTTGCTGAACAGCTGCGCTCCCTGCTGCCTGCAGCCCTATACGCGCCGGTGCTGTACGCGGTTACGCGCGTGAGCGCATTTGTCGACGCAGACGCGGCGGCAAGACGCGGCGGTCTGTGGCTCATACCGGAGCAGGCGGTGATTCTTGCGCTCGTGCGTATGGCGGCAATGCTGCTTCTGTCGCAGCTCCTGTTCTGCACAACGACGATGCTTGAGCTGCAGCAGGCGCTCTCGCGTATGGAACGCGCGCTGCGCCAGCTGCTCTCAAAGCTCCCCATTATAGGCAGACGC
The DNA here is from genome assembly GCA_019113455.1 of Candidatus Treponema faecavium. Lineage (GTDB taxonomy): Bacteria > Spirochaetota > Spirochaetia > Treponematales > Treponemataceae > Treponema_G > Treponema_G faecavium. The sequence continues at coordinate 27,271 of DXHG01000066.1, forward strand.
ATATCGAAAGAACCGGCGTGCGCGCTGCTCCTTTCGCTTTTTCTGTCATTTTTTCCGGCGATATTCCGGCACTGGCGGAATCTTGACCGCAGCTGGCGCGCGCGCGGCGGTAAAATATCACTTCGCAAATACGCCGTGCTGCTGCCGCTGCTTGTATCGCTCTCGCTGCACCGCGCGGCGCAGACGGCAAAAGCGGCGGCAAACAGAAGCGGCCGTTAAATCACCATATTCATTGCAGCGCGCACTTCGTCAAGCGTTTTGACCGCGAGCGCGCGCGCCTTTTCTGCGCCGTCAAGCAGCACGCTTTTGATATAGTCAGGCTGCGTTTCAAGCTCGCGCCGCTTAGTCCTGAGCGGGCGGAGCGTCTCGTTAAGCGCCTCGGTAAGCAGTTTTTTTAACATTCCCCCGCCGCCGTCGCCGATGCGTTCGGCAATCAGCTCCGGCTCTTCGCCCGTGCACAGAGAAATAAGCATGAGCAGGTTCGCCACTTCGGGACGGTGCACCGGATCGTAAGTGATGTGCCGGTCGGCATCCGTTTTCGCTTTCTTTATCAGCGCCGCCGTTTCGTCCTCGCTTGCCGAAAGCATAATCGCGTTGCCGCGGCTCTTGCTCATTTTCTGACTGCCGTCAAGCCCCAGGATACTCGGCGTCTTGCTGAGCAGCGCCTGCGGCTCGGGGAACACGGGCTTTTGGGGAGAGAACCGTTCGTTAAAGCGGCGCGCAATAGTCCGCGTAAGCTCAAGGTGCGGCAGCTGGTCCTTGCCTACCGGCACGACGTCTCCCTTGCAGAATAAAATGTCGCACGCCTGATGCACCGGATACGTGTACATGCCCGCGTTTACGCTCTTTAATCCCGCCGCCTGAATCTCTTCTTTAACCGTCGGGTTGCGGTTCAGCTCCGCGTTTGACACGAGTGTCAGAAACGGCAGCATAAGCTGGTTTGCCTCGGGCACATAGCTGTGCGGGTAGATAATCACCGTGTCTGACGGTTCAATACCGGCGGCAAGGTAGTCAATTACGAGCTGCTTAGTGTTCTGTGCAATCTCGGTGTACGCGTCATGGTCGGTAAGCACCTGATAGTCGGCAATGAGTATGCACGTCGGCACGCCGAGTTTTGCCAGCCGCACGCGGTTCTGCAGCGAGCCGAAATAGTGTCCAATGTGCAACCGTCCCGTTGGGCGGTCTCCGGTAAGCACGCGGTGGCGCTCCGGATGTGCGGCGATATCTGCCTCAAGCTTTTTGCTGCGTTCAAGCGCGGCTTCATATGTTGCGTTCGCCGTTTCTTCCAAACACTGCTGTTGTTCTGCCATACCGATTCTCCTGAAAAGTAGCCTTGCTGTACTTACTAT
>DXHG01000067.1 GCA_019113455.1 Candidatus Treponema faecavium
CAAGCGACTCTTTCCGGAATGCCGCTGCTTGTTTGCACACCGGCTTCCAGTCAATGCCGTGCGACTGCCAATCTGCGTGTTCCGGTACCGCAGCTATAAACCGGTCTTGTAAGCCTACCCGTGAAAGCATATCGCGTATCCGTTCGCTTCCTTTTTCAAACCTGAACGCATAAAAATCTTTTTCAAAGACAATGCTGAACGCCGTTCCGTGAAAGCTCGTCGTACACACAAAATCCGCATAGGCGATATACCCTAAAAACTCCTGCGGGCTTACACCTGCAGCAAATCTGCGTGATACACACAGCAGCGTGCGCAAACCGCGCACATAGACAAGCTCGATCACCTGTCTGCCAAAACGATGCGCAAACCGCTGCGTCTCATTCACAATCGACGAATTTTCCGATACCCGATACAGCACCACGTATCGCATTTCCCGCGGGCGCACCGCTATCTTAAGCCAGTGCTCTTTTTTAAGCAGCAGCACCGGATCGCACACCGTCTGTATCTTACCTTCGCCTAAAAGCCGCTCAAGCCGCGTGCTCAGCGTCTGTTCCCGACACGAAATCGCAGAAAAACCGCGCAGCAGCGCGGCAGTCTCTGTGTTCAACTCGAGCTGTCCGCCGTCGCTTGCGCCGTACGCAGCTTTTTTTCCCGCAAAGCCCGCGCCAAAATATACCGCGTCATTGCCGGTTAACCACGGATTCCAGATCTGATCGCTGCCGTACACACATAGTTCACAGCGCTCCGCTGCAGCGCTTTCAATGTTCAAATACTGCTTGCGGAATCGCTCAAACTGCCGGTGCGCCCGCATCCTGGCGGGAATATACAAAAGCTGTAACAGCATCAACACGATATGCTTACGCACCTGCACATATGCATAGCTCTTCTGTATAACGCGGTTTTGATAATCCGCAACACACACCGCATCGTGCGGGCATACCTGCCTGATCGTCTCCTGCAGCGCATAACACTGCAGCACCGCGCCGTAATTATCAGCATTGTGAAACGTGAGTATACCGATGTTCATGTATGATTTTTCCTTGACAAGAGCAATACAATAAAACGGATGCTAAAAGCCGCGCAGCAAGCTGCAAACAGCGCTACACCCCAAGAAACACCGCAGATAGTTTCGGGCTTATCTTCTTTGCAAGGGCAAGACAGCCGAACGTTACGCCAGCGGCTGCCGCAGTATATGCCGCCCACCACAGCAGTTTTATCCCCGGAAAATCAAATCCCGTGTACGCACAGATTTTCCCGCCTGCCCACAGCACATACAGATGACCAAGGTACATGCCGTAACTGAACCGCCCCAGCCGCGAAATAAACCGCGAGACTGTACCGCTCCGGTACGCCTTCGCGCACCGATCGGCATATAACAGCGCGCACACGCATACACTGAACAGCACCGCAGACGGCTTTATGCCTACGCCGGTAAGCGATTCGCTTGCGGCGGTTAAAAAAACACTTTCAGCACAGCACAGTACAACCACCGCAATACAGCCTGCCGCACACAGCCGAACGGGAACACGGCTTTTCACACCATCTTTCGCATACGCGGCGCCCAGCGTAAAATACACAATCCAGCACAGTATCACGCCGCCATATGCCAAAAGAGGAAGTTCCGGGTATACCGGACGGACAATGTAGCTATATCCTGCTATCCACAGTAAAGAGACTATGCCCATTACAGGCACGTTCCGCAGAACGCGGTATCTCTGGAACAGCGGAAGCAGCACATAAAATTGTACGACTACTCCGGCAAAGTAATAAACGCTATACCCCCCCCCCAATCAGCTTCAGCGCGCTGGTAAAGCTGCCGCCGTTTTTCCAGACGTCAGACGCAAACCATGGAAGTGAATACACCAGAAGCGGCAGCCACACGCGAAGCACATGCGGGAAAAGATATGCACGGTAATTTTCCGTATCCTTGTTTATAAGAAAAAACGCGCTCGACACACAGAACAGCGGCACCGCACAGTTCAAAAGCTGGCGTACAAACACGCCTGCAAGCGTCAGCGTCTCATATGCATACACCGAACCGAACGTGTGTATCGCAACGACCATAATCACTGCGATGCCGCGCACAAAGTCGTAATACTCAAGACGGGATTCTGTTTTCATACAGTTTTCAAAAAGCGTATACAGAGTTATGGCCGCAGCCGGCAGTACGTGCCGACGGCTGCACGCTTGCACATCAGCGCGCACAGCCTCCCCCGCGCACAGCTCGCGCTTTCCGGAAAAATACTCGTACATCGTTGAAAATGAGGAGACTTTTCCCAAAGCGGCGCGGCCGCGAAAAGAAAATACACCGACCCGCCGTCATGTGCAAGACTATAGATGAGGTCAGTTTTATCGACATACAGGCAGCCGTCTTCGCGGAGTTTTTCAAAATCCTGCACTCCGATGGGGAGATTTCTGCATGTACACGCGGGCTTTTTTCTTTTTATTTTCTATAAAAAATTTGTTTTCTGGGGAGAGAGGAGAATCTCTGCTTAGTCACAGACCCACGGACTGCTTACGCAGTTTTGAGGCTTGCCGCAGCCTGTAAAACGAATCACTGTTTGCCCAACAGTTTTTTTACGGCGGCAACGCCTTTGTCGCCAAGAATCTTTTTTGCCGCGAGTTTTGCGCTGCCAACAGCGTCAGTATCAAGGTTCTTCACCGTCTCAAG
>DXHG01000006.1 GCA_019113455.1 Candidatus Treponema faecavium
GGCAAATATTTATTTTGCCGTTTATCCGGTAAGAAATTTGCCGATGGCCAGCGGCGCACTTGCCGACGGCAACTTTTTAGTTTGCCGTCGGCAAATAAAAAGTTTGCCGATTGCAAAGGTCTCGCTGGCCGATGGCAAAATTCATTCCGGATAAATGGCTAATAAAAATTTTGCCATCGGCAAATATGGCAGCAGGCGGCGGACGCGGCCGGTAATAACAGAAAATTAGACAGCTATAACAGTTTTTTAAGCCTTCGTTTACACGCCGTTTATGGAATCCGGTTCGTTGATGCCGGTATAGTGAGCACAGACTTTGAAATTGGGAGGTTATATGAGACGCATATGCGGAATCTGTGCTGTATGCGTATTAAGCGCCGCCGCCGCGGCAGCGCAGACGGTGCTGACGGCTGACAGCGCGGTTGAATCGGCGCTTGAACATAATATTTCGATTGAGCGCAGTGCATTGTCGCTGCAGGGTCTTGAGCGTGCCAAGAATCATTCGTGGAACAGTATGCTGCCATCGGTATCTGCCGGCGCGGATCTGAATATGCCCAACAAACGGGACGCGTACGATTTTTCCGTATCCGGCACGGTGTCCGCCGGTATTACGTTTTCTCCGGGGCTTATCAGCACAATCAATACCGCATCTGTTGCGTACGAGGCGGGGCAGCTGTCGTACCGCGACGCCTGCCGTGCGGTGGAGCTTGCCGTGCGCGAGAGTTTTTACGCGCTGCTGTATGAACAGGCCTATATTGAGCAGCAGGAACGTATGCTTGAAACGGCGCGGCAGCAGTATGAGCAGAATCTCAGGCAGTATAACGCGGGGCGGATAAGCGAGCTTGACGTGCTTACCGCGCAGGTTGAGTACGAGCGGCTCAAGCCCGAGCTTGAAAACGCGCGCATTACGTTTATGAACGATATGGATGCGTTTAAGGTGCTCATCGGGTTTGGCGCAGAAGAAGAGATTATACTTGACGGCTCTCTTGATTCCCTGCTGTCTGTGCCTGAAATATCGCTTGCCGGTATTGAGATTGCGCCGCCCAGCGTTGAGACGCTTGAAAAGTCGCTTGAGTCTGCGCAGGCTTCGCTTACGGCGTCGCGCCTTTCGGCGTACGCACCTGACCTTTCCGTAAGCTGGAATTACAATCCGGGTGCGGCAAATACCGACTTTTCGCAGTGGAATGACGGAGGGTATCTTTCCGTGTCGCTGTCGCTGCCGATAGACAGTTGGCTTCCGTGGTCAAAAGCGGCTGACACGGTTGCCGACGCGAAAGACGCAGTTACTGACGCGGCGCTTGCGCTTGAAGATGAGCGGCAGCAGACGGCTAACGAAATCGTATCGTATCTGCGCCAGATAGAGCAGTCGCGTTCGTCAATCGTCTCGTGTCAGGCGAATGTGGAGCTCGCGCAGAAGTCGTATGATCTCGCGCTTGAAGCGTATGAACGCGGCGCGCGCGATTTTTTGAGTCTGCAGAACGCGTCAGACACGCTTTTTGAGGCGCAGGTCTCGCTGCTTTCTGCCGCGTATCAGTTGGGCGTGCAGATATTGCAGCTTGAAAACGCTGCCGGCGTTCCGTTTGGAACGTTTATCGTCCAGTAATCATATATCATTAAGGAGCAGTTATCATGGCAAAAAGAAGTTTTGTTGTTGTATTGTTTATCTGCGTCATCGCTGTTGCCGCGGCTGTATTTATTCCGCAGACGGCGAGCGGCAGCACGAATCCCGCCGCTGAGCCGACGCAGGCGGTATATACGGTGCGCAGCGCGCAGGTGGTGCAGCAGGATCTGGTTTCCTACATCGAAAGCAACGGAGACGTTGAGGCGATCAGCTCCGTGGAAGTGTATCCCGACATGGGCGGCAAGCTCGTAAAAACGTCCGTTGCGCTTGGTTCCCAGGTGCAGCGCGGGCAGGTGATTGCGGAAGTGGATCCGTCTGCGCCGGGCGTTCCGTACGCGATAAGTCCGGTGCGCGCCCCGATTTCTGGCTCTGTGACATCGGTGCCGCTGCAGCCGGGCACTACCGTAACTACCGCGACAGCCGTCGCCGTTATCGGAAGCATTGACGACATTCAGGTGTCGGCAAATATTCCCGAGCGGTACGCCGCGATTCTGCATACCGGATTAAAAGCCGATATTTCACTTGAAGCGTATCCCGGCGAAGTATTTGGCGCCACTGTAACGCGCGTGTCTCCGGTTGTAGACTCGCTTTCGCGCACAAAAGAAGTGCAGCTTGTGTTCGATCAGGAAGACGAACGCATCAACGCCGGCATGTTTGCTAAAATAAAGCTCTATACCACCGAAACAGACGACGTGCTTACCGTGCCCGAAACCTGCATTGTAACGTCGTTGGGGGAACAGTGCGTGTTTGTGCTGAACAGCGACAGCACCGTAAGCCAGCGTGCGATAACGACCGGCATGTCCGTTGACGGCATTGTTGAAGTCAAAAGCGGGCTGAATCTTGACGACCGCGTAATTGTCGAAGGCATGCAGCTGCTTACGGACGGCGCGCTTGTGCGCGACATTTCGCAGAATACGGCGGCCGCCGCATCTGCACAGGGAGGTGCGGCATGAGTCCGTCAAAAGCGGCAGTGGAGCATCCGGTCCTTACGCTGATTGTGTTTGCACTGCTTGGCATTATGGGGCTTTTTACGCTCAGCGGCGTCGCTATCGACTTGTTTCCCGATATGGATACGCCGATTATCATGGTTCTGACAACGTATGACAACGCCGGTCCTGAATCGGTGGAGAAATCGGTTACGGAAATACTTGAAAGCGCGCTCGTAAGCGTGAGCGATCTTGATACGATGACGTCCGTTTCTTCGGAAGAGACGTCGATGATCGTGCTTGAGTTTAATTACGGCACCGATCTTGACGTGGCGACAAACGATATACGCGACAAGATTGACCGCGTGGAGCGCAGGCTTCCCGATGATGTGGACAGCCCGAGCATCATGAAGATGGATGCGGACTCGATGCCGATTATGCGCATCGCCGTGCGCGGCAACAGGACGACAAACGAACTCAAAGAAATTGCCGACGACATGATTGCCGACCAGCTTGAACAGACGTCAGGCGTTGCCGAGGCAACAGTGTCCGGCGGCGATGAGAAAATTGTGCGCATCGAAATATCGCGCAACCGGCTTGATGCGTTCGGTCTGACGCTCACGGAGATTGCCTCAAGCCTTGCGGCGCAGAACCTTGAGCTTGGCGGCGGAAAAATTACCGAGCAGAACCGCGATTACAGTATCCGCACGACAGGCGAATTTTCCTCTATTGAACAGATTGCCGATACAGTTGTGGCGACGATAAACGGGTATGACGTGCGTTTAAGCGACTTGGGCGAGGTCTTTGAAGGCTATGAGGATAAATCAAACGCCGTGTATATAAACGGCGAAGAAGGCGTGTATGTAAGCATTGTCAAGCAGAGCGGTGAAAATTCCGTATCTGTTGCCGATGCGGTGTATGCAAAGCTCGATGAAATCCGTCAGACGCTGCCGCGAGACATTACGCTTGAAATCGTTTCTGACGATACCGATCAGATCCGCGATACTATCGGCATTCTGCTTGATTCTGCGTGGCAGGGGCTGCTGCTTGCTGTTGCGATTCTCTTTTTGTTTCTCAAGAGTATGAAGAGCACGCTGATCATATCTATTTCCATTCCGCTTTCGATTATTATTACGCTGCTTGCGATGTATCTGGCAGGCATTACGCTGAACATGATGACGCTGACCGGTCTTATCCTCGGTGTGGGCATGATTGTCGATGCGTCAATCGTTATGATTGACAACACGTATGCGTACCGCATGCGCGGCGCCAAACCGCACATTGCGGCGATGATTGGTTCTTCCGAGATGTTTTCTTCCGTTGTTTCGGGCAACTTAACGACAATCTGCGTGTTTGTACCGTTTATTCTGTTTCAGAAAGAACTGGGCATGATGGGCGAAATGTTTAAGAGCATGATATTCACCGTGATTATCGCACTGCTTTCAAGCCTGTTTGTCGCGTTGTTTCTGGTGCCCGCGCTTGCGGGACATTTTCTGCCGCTTACAAACCGCGCCGAAAAGCCTGTCAAAAACAAAGTGCTCAAGGCGGTGTACGGCTTCCTTGACGCTGTGCTTGACCGCATAACTGTCGTGTACCGCGTTATGCTTGCAGCCGCGCTCAATCACCGCGGAGCAACGATTGTCATTGTCGCCTCTCTTTTTGTTATCAGCGTGGTGCAGATTTCGCGGATGAATATCATCATGATGCCCGAAGGGCAGGACAGCTCCGTAACGCTTAACGTGGAACTGCCTATAGGCACGACGCTTGAAGAAACAGACGCGGTGATGAAGCAGCTTGAATACGCCGCTCTTGAAGAAATACAGGGATACGAGACGGTCATTACGAGCGTTGGAACAGGCTCAAGCCGCGGCAGCGGTAACGCCTCATACAAGGGCTCGCTGTCCGTTCAGCTGCCAGACACAGCTGAGCAGATCGATACGTCTGATGACGTAAAAGAAAAGCTCCGCGCTCATTTTCAGGATTTTCCCGGCGCGACATTCTCGTTCAGTCAGGGTATGGCGGGTGCGATGGCGGGAGATGACATAGATCTTGCTATCCGTTCAGATGAGCTTGACGCGGCATACGACATAGCAGTTGCCGTGCAGCGCATTATGAATAATATGGAAGATATCGGAGAGGCGACGATAGACATGACAGAAGGTCTGCCGCAGATAGAAATCGAAATAGACCGCGACCGCGCGTATGCGTTCGGCCTGACCGTGTCCGCAATTGCGAACGAGATTAATGCCTGTATAGACGGCGTTACCTCTTCCGTATACCGCAGCGGAGGCGATGAGTACGATATGGTGGTGATGCTGCGCCCCGAAGACCGGTCGCAGGTAATCGACCTTGAACAGATATATGTTTCGAGCGAGAACGGGCGCGTGAGCGTTGCAAATTTCGCAGAAATTGTAAAAGGTTCAGGCCCCGTGAGCATTACGCGGGAAAACCAGACGCGCATTATCCACGTAACGGCTGACATCGTAAGCGACACGCGTGCGGATATTGTAGAAAACAATATCCGCACCGCGATTGCAGAAACGATGATAGTGCCTGAGTCGGTTTCGATCAGCTATGAAGGCTCGTGGCAGAATATTCAGGAAGATACCGCTGTCTATGTGCAGATTATCGTGCTCGCGATTGTGCTGGTATTCGGCGTTATGGCGGGTACTTATGAATCGTTTAAGGCGCCGCTGATTAACCTGCTGACTATCCCGATGTTCATGATCGGCGTTGCGGCTATCTACTTGCTGATGGGTCAGCCGCTTTCGATGATGTCTATGATCGGCATTATCATGCTTGTCGGCATTGTCGTTAATAACGGCATTATCCTTGTAGACTACACGACGCTTCTGCGCGAGCGCGGCATGGAACTTAAAGAAGCGTGCCTTGAAGCGGGTATGTCCCGCCTGCGGCCGGTGCTTATGACGACGCTGACTACGATTCTTGGCATGCTTCCGATGTGCTTCAGCACGGAAGGAAGCGCCGGCATTGTACAGCCGATTGCGCTGTGCGTTACCGGAGGCCTTACTTCGAGTACGTTTATTACGCTGCTGTGTATTCCGGTGGTGTACTCGCTCGTTATGAAAAAGAATCACGGCAGAAAAACATCGTCTGCCGCGCTTGCAAATCTGCGGATACTGGAGGAACAGCATGGCTAAAGATACTGACGGCGCGCAGGGCGCCGATATGGCAAAGATTGAAAAAAAGCTTTTAAAAAAGATGAAAAAATATGCCGATGCGTCGCTGAAAGAGACAGCGGCGCAGCTTGCAGCGCTGACGGATGCCGTTGCGCGCCTGCAGGCCGTAGCGGCTTGTTCAGACGCGGAGTCTTTCAGTCAGTCAGCGCCGCGCGTTCCTGCCGCCGCTTCAGGCTGTACTGCACCGCGCGCGGCGCAGGCGAATACGCTCTGTCGCTGCGAGATTATCGCGAATCAGTCCGTGCGCGAAGACATTACGGAAGTGCTTGAAGCCGCCGCCCCGGGAATCCTGTATACGGTATTCCCGACGGTGTATGGGCGGGGCGGCGGCGACCGCAAGCTTGGCAGCGTTACATGGCCTGAAACAAACTTTGTGCTTGTCGCGTATACAGACACGGACAGCGTTGACGCGGTAAAACGCGCTGTGAGCGCAGTAAAGGAGCGGTTTGCGACAGAGGGCATAAAGCTCTTTATTATTGCTGACGCTTCTGTGTAACAGCCGCTGCCGCGTTTTATGCGGGCGGGTTCAGTAAACAGGCCCGCCTGCGCATTGCGGGCAGGTGTGCGGCTCATGCTTCAGACCTGCCTGTGTTTCTTTTATCTTTTGGTACGGATTATGTTTCAGTGTGGTTTACCGTGTGATTTTTGATTGTGTAACAAGTTGTTATTTATTCTTTAGGTATTATTTATTGCGTATGGCGCGCAACTCCTGTATGATACAGCTGTAGAGAGGTGTATATGAAAGCGAGTGTGCTGATTATAGAAGATGTTCGTGAACTGGCGGAACTGGTGTCGATGTATCTCGCAAAAGAGGGCATGGACACGGTATTGTGCGAAACCGCCGAAGAGGCGCTTGAGCTGCTGAAAACAAAAACATTTGATTTGGTTGTGCTTGATTTGAATCTTCCCGGTATGGACGGTTTTGAATTCCTGTCGCTGTTCCGCAAAGAGTACGCGACGCCGGTGCTCATCATGTCTGCGCGCGACGCTGATGAAGACATTATCGCGGGCCTTGGCGGCGGCGCCGATGAATTTGTAACAAAACCGTTTTCGCCGCGGGTGTTTGCCGCGCGCGTGCGCGCGCTTGTCCGCCGTTCACAGGAAACGGTAGTGCCCCAAGCCGAAAACACGATCAGGTTCGGCGACTATGTGCTGTACGAAAACACCTGCATCCTTAAAAAAGGCAGCGAACGCGTTGCGCTTTCTGCGAAAGAATATGCGGTGCTTGATTACCTGGTGCATAATGCGGGCAAGCCGATTCTGCCGGAGGTTATCTACAATAACGTGTGGCAGAACAATTACGGGGATTTGTCGGCGGTTGCCGTCTATATTCAGCGTCTGCGCAAGAAACTTGAAGACGACCCCGCGTTCCCGGTGTATATTGAGACCGTGTTCGGCATGGGCTACCGGTTTAACCTTGACGGGCATCCTAAGTCAAAGAATTCCGGGGCAAAATAACACGGCGCGGGAGTAAAACCGGTTTGCTATGAAAATAAAAACGCAGTTTATCGTGCTTGTCGCCGGCATTATTCTTATTCCGCTCGTGCTGTTCGGCACGCTGTTCCTTGTCGTATACTATCGGTTGCCTGAGCGGGCGTTTACTCCCGGGATAAAAGATATTGTGCTTGATATCGATTCCCGCGCCGACACGGAAGAAGTGCGCCATATCGAGCGCTATATCCAAAGTCTGCCGCCGGAAGTGCAGTGTATGCTGCTTGATACGAGCGGGAAGGTTTTGTTTTCAAGTATGCCCGAAATCAGCGTGGGAACGGTGTTTTCTGATATGGAGCTCATGGAATTTATACGCGATTCGAACCGACAGTATCTGTATCAGGTGGATTTGAACTTAGGCAGGCGCAAAGGCGGCGGGGTATCTTTTATGATTCTTTCGCGGGTTATGCGCGACAACATGCGGCGCGTAAATATATTTCTGGACGCGTTTTTTGTCGTGCTGTCCGTGTTCGCTGCGGTGTTTGTGTTTGCCGCCGCATTTGTGATATGGATTGCGCGTTCCATTGCCAAGTCGGTAACGCTGCTTGAGGAGGCGACGCGGAGCCTCGCCGCCGGAGACCTGGACACCGAAATTGTCGTAACCGGCAGCAACGAGATAACGTCGCTTTCTGATTCGCTGAACCGAATGCGGGTATCGTTAAAGGATCAGATGGTGCGCCGCTCCCGCTTTATCATGGGCTTGAGCCATGATCTGCGCACGCCGATCGCGCTGATAAAGGGATACAGCGAGGCAATTAAAGATGGCATGGCCGACGATCCGGTGATGCTTGAAAAATCGCTCAATATCATCGGCACGAAAATCGATCAGCTTGAAAATCTTATCAATAATCTGATTAACAGCATGAGGCTTGAAACAACGGAATGGAAAGGCACGCTTACCGCGTGCGCACTCGCGCCGTTTTTGAAGACATACGCCGAACGCACGGCAGCTGACGGCAATTTGCTTCATAAGCAGGTGAGCATAGCTGTCGCGATACCGGGAACGGTTACGCTGCAGGTTGACGAAGAAATTTTTACGCGGCTTTTGGACAATATCACGGGCAACGCGTTCCGCTACACGGGAGAAAACGGGCGCATTTCGTTTTCTGCGGTATACCATGACGTTCACGATGCAAAGACACAGAATACAGGTCAGGTCGTTATCGAAATTGCCGATGACGGCTGCGGCATTGAAGAAAAAGATCTGCCATATATTTTCGATTCGTTTTTCAGAGGAACAAACTCGCGCCGCGAAGAAGGATACGGATTCGGGCTGGCGACGGTAAAACACATCGCCGATTCTTACGGCTGGAAAATAACAGTGCAGTCAAAAGCAGGCTGCGGCACATCGTTTACGATTGTTATTCCGCTTTAATGACGCCTGCGTGCGTGGTGCGGCGCGCACCGCAGCTATAATTCCAGTGATAAATCAGAAATAAGCTCGCGCACAAACGCCGTGCCGGGCTGTGTTTTGATGATCTCCGGCGGCGCGTCCTGCACAATGGCGCCCTTATCCATGACGAGCACCCGTGATGCGAGCTTGAGCGCTTCCCGTATGTCGTGCGTAACAAACAGGATAGTGAGATTCCATTCCCGCCAGATGCGTTTTATTTCCTGCTGCAGTTTGCGCCGCGTTATCTCATCAACGGCGCTGAACGGCTCATCCATGAGCAGGAGCCTGGGCCGTGAGGCAAGTGCGCGCGCAATGCCGACGCGCTGCATCTGCCCGCCCGATAATTCGCACGGATACCGCTTTGCGTAATCTGCGCTGAGGCCTACCGTGTGCAGCAGTTCTTCTGTGAGCGCTGCGGCGGCAGAACGCGATAGTTTCTGAGTGAGACGCGGTATATAGGCAATATTCTGAGCGACAGTCATGTGCGGAAAAAGCCCTGTTGTCTGAATAACATAGCCGATCGAGCGGCGGAGCGCGATGAGATTCGCCGTTTTTGTATCCTGTCCGGCAACGGTAACGGAGCCGGAGTCAGGCAGAATCAGCCCGTTGCACAGCTTGAGGAATGTTGTTTTTCCGCAGCCTGACGTGCCGATGATGGCAGCAAATTCTCCGCGCTGTACCGAAACGGCGGCGGGCAAAAGCGCCGGAATGCCGCCGTATGATTTTGCCGCGTCTGCAAACACGATAAGCGGGGAGCCCGTATCGCCTGTCATCGCTGGTTCAGCAATCCTTTTGCGCTCAGAAACTCCCGGGCAACGTCTATTTCATCTTTGCCGTTAATCTCAACTTCGGCGTTCATAAAGATCATGTCTTCTGTCGTGATAAGCCCGTCCATCTTGGCAAGCGCTGCGCGCAGCTCGGGGTGCGCTTCAAGCGTGTCCGTTCGCGCGATTGTGCCGCAGTAGTAGTCGGTAATCATGTGCCGGTCGTCTTCAAGCACCGTTACGGGAGCAACGGCAAGGCGCGCATCGGTCGTAAACGCATTGATTGCGTCAACGCTGCCTGTTTCTATCGCAGTATATTTAAGCCCCATGTCGAGATCTACCGTCTCTTTGAACGCAAGCCCATACGTATCGCACAGCAGGTTAAAGCCGTCTGCTTTTTCGTAATAATCAGGGTTTGCGCCGAACGTGAGATCAGCGGAAATTTCTGCCAACTGCGAGAGCTTCGTTATGCCGTGCGGCTGCACGGCGTCGTTTCTGACAGCGATGGCGAATTTGTTTTCAAAGCCGTACAGGTTGATCCACTCAAGGCCGAGTTCGCCGTAGGCTTTCTGCAGCTCCTGCCACACCGTGCCGTACATCTGATCGTCAGCGGGAATATCCGTGCGCCCGACGATAAACGCCCACGCGGTGCCGGTGTATTCAGGATAGAGATCAAACTCGCCTTTTAAGAGCGCCGGATGAATATTTGTCGTGCCGCCGCCAATGCCTTTTGTTACTTCTACGGTCAAATCAGTATCATGCTCGATAAGCTGTTTGAGTATTTCGGTCAGTATGTACTGTTCGGTCATTGGTTTTGACGCGATGCGGATGACGGCCTGTTCATCCGCGGCAGTGTCTTTTGCGCCGCCTGCAAAGAGCGCCGCAGCTGTGCAGAAAAGCAGCAGCGTGCCTGCCGCCAGTGTGTGCAGTTTCATTTTGATAACCTCCAGGTATGTGTCAAATGTTTTTCTATGAACCCGAATACAAAGTCGGTGATAATCGCGGCAGCCGCGATAAGCAGACTTCCCGCTACGGTGAACGCCGCGTTGTTTGTCGTGATGCCGCGGTACACGGCAGCGCCGAGCCCGCCCGCGCCGATAAACGCTGATACGCCCGAAAGCGATATGGTCATCACAATCATGCTGCGGAGCCCCGAAAGAATCGAAGGCGAGGCAAGCGGCAGTTTGACAAAAAAGAGTATCTGCGTGTCTGTGCTCCCCATGCCGCGTGCGGCCTCGATAATGTCAGCGTTCACTGTGGTGAGTCCTGAACAGGTGTTCCTGAGCACCGGCATGATGCCGTATATGACAAGTGCGATTGTGGCGGTTGTGCTTCCGATGCCTGAAAACGGAATTAAAAAACCCAGCAGCGAGATTGACGGTATCGTATAAATCGCGTTTGCAATCGCAGTAACAGGTGCCTGCGCCTTTGTTCCGCTGATGGCTATGCCGATGCAGAGCCCCAGCACTGCTGCGATACCGGCGGCGGTAAAGGAAAGCTGGATATGCTGGATAAACAATTCCTGAAAATAGTCGGCGCGGTTTTTATACAGTTCAAAGATTGCGTATATAAACGACATAGGTACATGCTGCCGGCAGCGGACATACACTGCCGCGTAAAAATCCTTTCAATATAAACCTGTCGGCAGGCGCTAGCCGTTATCGGCTGTCTTTTTGTCTGTTTTCTTCTGTTTTTTGCCAACTTGCAGCTTTGCCATTGCCTCGGGATCTTTTTTAACATTGTCTATTGCGTTCAGCAGGAACGCCAGGAATACCGATAAGAACGCTGCGGCAAAAGTAACGATGATGCACAGCATTCCGCGGCTTGGCTTTGATTTAAGGTCGGGCACTTCGGGACGCTCAAGAATCTGGAATACCGGCGTTTCGCTTGCTATTTGTATTTTTACCAGCTCGTACTGCACTTTCAGCTGTTCGTAGATTTGTTCCTGCGCTTTAAGCTCAAGCTGCAGGCGTGACATTTCAAGCATTATGGACGGAACAGAAGCAGGATTTCTTCCGGCTACGGACTGCTCAAGGTTTGCAGTCTGCGTCTGCAAGTCGACGATGGTGTCGTAGGCGTTCTGGATATTTATTTCAATATTTTCTTTTGCACGCTGCGTTTTATCAAGCCCCAGCGCAGTAAAGCGTGCTTCAAGATAATCGACGGCAAAATCAACAACCTGCTGCGCGAATACCGGATCTTTATCGGTAAAAGAAACGGTGAGCACGCCCGTTTCTTCGTCAAATTCCGCTGTAAGGAGTTTCGATAATTGCTTGCGGCTGTTGGCACGCACCGACTTTTCTATTTCCCATTTTTCAATTAGGCCGAACTCGTCGACTATCGTGTCGAGAAAGGTGTTTGTTGTAGTCAGGAACACAGCAAGCGCGCTGTATGTCTGTCCTCCCGGTACTGAGAGCCCCGCAATGCTTGCAAGCGAACTGAGACCGCTGGAATCCAGCATACTGCTGAGCGAGCCTCCTGATGAAGACGTATCATTTATGAGCATGAGCGCCTTAGGCGTGAACTGATTGGGCATGGGGGATGTTTCAGGCGGCAGCACGAGCGATATAATTGAAAAGGCAAGAACCGCAGCCATCGCTGCCGCGGTTATGCCGATAATGAGTTTCTTATACCGCAGCATGACCGAAAAAAGGTCTATAAGACTGATTTCATCATCCTCCTGTGTGGAGGGCGTATTTCTTGCGGTTTGGCTTTTAGCCGTCTGCTGATCAATAGCATTGTCCGTATTCATAGAATGAAAGTATAGCATATTTTTTTATGCAGTGTAAATATTGCGGGTGTGCGCGGCAGGGCAGCGGCAGGTACGCTGTACATGCGGCGTCAGATTGCAGTCCGCTGCAGGGGTGGCTTGCGCGGCACGCGGGTTTTTCTCTTTTTTATTCTCTGTAATTTGTTTTTTTTGAGGGGGGGGGTATTCAGAGGCGGGGCT
>DXHG01000068.1 GCA_019113455.1 Candidatus Treponema faecavium
CTGGTGCTGCATACGGTGCTCCCCGATGTACATGCCGATGACGCTGAACTGGTAAAAGTGTTTTTCAGTCTTGAGCATATCCGCCAGATGGTAAAAAAGCAGACAGGCTCTCCGTCTGTGATATACCGCAAGCAGTTGGGCAAAGGCTATATCTGGATAGAGTCTACGTATTATCATATTCCCGGTGATCTGGAACATATCATTATCGGCAATTCCGATGTAACGGCGGTCATGGAGCATGACAAAAAGATGCGGGAGAACCTGTCCGTTGCGCTTAAAAACGCCAAGTCGGCAAATGAAGCAAAAAGCAATTTTCTGTCGTGCATGAGCCACGACATCAGAACGCCGCTCAACGCCATTCTCGGCATGGGAACGATTGCGGAACGCCATATTACCGACGTAAAGACCGTTTCCGACTGTATTCAGAAAATACAGAGCGCGGGGCAGCATCTGCTGAGCCTTATAAACGACATCCTTGATATCAGTAAAATAGAAAAGAATAAAGTGCTGCTTACGCATGACGATGTGAGCCTGTCGTCTATACTGACCGATATTTTGCTGATACTGAATCCGCTGATTACGGAAAAGCACCACATCTTTCTGATCTTTACGTCAAATCTGGTGCATGAGCAAATTATTGCCGACAGTATGCGGATAAAGCAGATACTTATCAATCTGCTGTCCAACGCGATAAAGTACACGCCGGTCGGCGGCCTGATTCAGTTTACGATTGCAGAAGAACCGCTTGCCGGCAATGATTCCTTTGCGCGCTATGTATTTATAGTCAGCGACAACGGAATCGGCATGAGTGAGGAAACACTGGGCAGCATTTTTGATGCGTTTGTGCGCGCCAATGACCGGCGCATCAATAACCTGCAGGGCACCGGGTTGGGAATGGCGATTACGAAAAACCTCGTGGAACTTATGCACGGCACTATCACCGTAGAAAGCGCATTGAACAAAGGTTCAACGTTTACCGTCTCTATTCCGTTTGAAAAAGGGAAGTCCGTAACCGTGAGTCCTGATATACGGGCAAAACGGCTGCTGTTTATTTCAAACGACGCAATAGAGTGCAAGGAAGTTGCCGAGGTGTTTCAGACGCTTTCTGTTCCGATTGAGGTGCTGCGCGTATATGGCGACACAATCGGCATGATTTCAAGTTTGCAGGAAGTTGATTACTACGCGGTGATTCTC
Source organism: Candidatus Treponema faecavium (assembly GCA_019113455.1). Classification (GTDB taxonomy): domain Bacteria; phylum Spirochaetota; class Spirochaetia; order Treponematales; family Treponemataceae; genus Treponema_G; species Treponema_G faecavium. The sequence continues at coordinate 1,195 of DXHG01000068.1, forward strand.
AGCAAGACGACGTTTGACGGCAATGATGGTCTGCTGCGTGCGGTGCGCAGCGCGTTTTCGCCTGACGTGTATTTTATCTGGTTTGCGCCGGTCGTTGATCCGAACTCTGATTTTCTTGAGTCGTGGATGTACGGCGTGCTCCATACGCCGCTTTTTAAAACGGAAGTGTGCGGCCTTTTGAACAGGCTGCTGCAGAATGAAGCGGCTGATATGCAGCGGCATATGCCCGAACAGAAGATACTGAAAGGCCGCAACGTGCTTGTTGTTGACGACAACGAAATTAACGTTGAGATTACCCACGAGTTTATTTCATCGTTCGGTGCGCACATTTCTATCGCGACAAACGGCAGAGAAGCGGTGAACAACGTTATGGAAAAGCCGCGCGGCTTTTACACGATGATTTTTATGGATGTGCAGATGCCGGTTATGGACGGGTATGAAGCATGCCGCGCGATACGGAAATACGAAGAAGATTCCGGCATATACACGCCGATTGTCGCGATGACGGCTGATGTGTTTCAGGAAGACATTGACCGTATAAAGGCAAGCGGCATGGACGCGCATGTCGCCAAGCCGCTTGATATAAAGCAGCTGCAAAAGATTGTTTTTGAAATTCTGCGCCAGCAGGCAAAGAATATGCGGAACTGTTAGCGCGAGGCGATAAGCGCGTCTATTTCTGCGCGCGAGGCAAGTGCCGGAATCGCGCCGCGGCGGCTTGCGCACAGCGTGCCTGCGGCGTTTGCAAACATGCAGAGCTCACGAAGCATTGCGCCGTCAAGCTGAGAAGCGGGCGTTTTCAGCTCAAGGAAGCGGTACAAAAACGCGCCCCAGAATGCATCTCCCGCTCCTGTCGTGTCAACGGCCGGTATGCTGAATGTGGGTACCGCTGCAGAGCCGCTGCGGTGGCAGTACACGCAGCCTTTCGCGCCGAGCGTAACGGCGATAACCTGCGTCGTCTCCGAGAGCAGTGCTTTGCCTGCCGCCTCCGGATCTGAGATGCCGGTAAGCATCTCGGCTTCTTCTTCAGACACTTTTACGAGCTCTGCGTACTTAAGGCTTTCACGCATCGCCTGAACCGCCTTGTCTGCCGAGGGCCACAGCGGTGCGCGCCAGTTTGGATCGAACGAAATGACGCAGCCTGTCTCTTTCGCTTTCTGCACCGCGCAGAGCGTTGCAGAACGGGAAGGCTCGTCCGTGAGCGAGAGCGAGCCGAAATGAAAGATATCGGCCTGTTCAATGAGGCGCGGCGGAACGTCCCGGATGCTGAGCTGCGTATCGGCTCCCTGCTTCCGGTAAAAGCTGAACGATCTGTCTCCGTTTTCTGCGAGATGTACAAACGCAAGCGTCGTATTGGCGTTATCCTTGACGGCAAGCCCTGACGTATCTATGCCGTAACTGTCAAGCGTCTGTTTTAGAAACGCGCCGAATGTGTCGCGTCCGACAGCGCCGATAAACGATGCGCGCCCGCCGAGTTTGGCGAAACAGGCGAGTACATTTGCCGGAGCGCCGCCGGGATTCTGTTCAAAACACGGGTGTGCGTGCGCGTCTGAACCGGAAGTTTTGAGCGGCGTAAAATCGATAAGCAGCTCGCCGAGGGCGGTCAGTGAAAATTGATCTGCTGTCATATACATCTCCTTGGGGATT
>DXHG01000069.1 GCA_019113455.1 Candidatus Treponema faecavium
CGTCCAGCGAGGCATTTGCAATCGGCAAACTTTTACTTTGCCGACGGCAAACCAAAAATTTGCCGTCGGCAAGTGCGCCGCTGGCCAGCGGCAAAATTCATGTCTGATAAATGGCAAATGTAAATTTTGCCATCGGCAATTTTTTATTTTTTAAACGGGAAATTTTTCAGTTTGCCATTGGCAAACCTTTTGCCGACGACATGCGTTTTTAAGCAAACCATATACTGCGCATCGGTCTGAAATGTGCATTTTTTCAAGACATGCAGTTCATGCCAAACTCGCACAATATGCAATGTATACAGTCTGTTCAGTTTTAATACTGCCAGGAGAAAATACAGTAAAGAATTTTGCATATTACGACGATAGTATAAATGCCGGATGTGCAAATCCCCTCCCACCCATTGCGCATCCGGCTGCCTGATGGCATAGCCGGCTTTTAACGCCGGCTTTTTTTTGCCCAAAGCGTGCTTACTGCGCACAGAGACTTGCAACCTTGCAGCAAACTGCCTCCGCAAAACAAATCACAGAGAATACCTGAAGAAAAACGCCGCGTGTAAGCGCACCACCTCAGAGACCCGCAAAGAAAAAACCGCGCGTGCTCCCTCCCGGCGCAGCAGCGCCCCGCTGGGAGAATCTGCGCTGACCCGCAAATTCTCCCTGCTTGACAAAACCCGAGTGCTTACATAACATACCCTATAATGCGTAAAATCTGCACACATATCTATATTCTTGCAGCGCTTTTGGCTCTCGCTGCGGCAGGCTGCGGTCTGCTTGCAGGCGCCCTGCTCGCTCAGACGCTCAACACGATACATACAGAAAACTTTATTGAATTTGAAACGGCGCTGCCGACGCAGCTTTTGGATATAAACGGAGAGGTGATTACCGAATTCGCCTCGGACGAAAAACGGGAGATTATCGCCTTTGACGATCTGCCGCAGCATATGGTTGACGCGCTCATTACCCGCGAGGATCGCATATTTTACGAACACCCCGGATTCAGCGCCAAAGCGATATTCCGCGCGATTCTCGGCCAGCTCACCGGCAATTCACTGGGCGGCGGCAGCACGCTTACCCAGCAGATAGCAGGCACGCTCTACTGCGACCGCACCGAAAAATCAATCGTGCGTAAAATAGAAGAATTGTGGTGGGCGCTCCAAATGGAACGCCGCTATTCCAAAAATGAGATTCTTGAACAGTACCTTAACCGCATCTATTTCGGCGGCGGCACATACGGCGTAAACGCCGCGTCAAAATACTATTTCGGCCACGGAGCAGATCAAATTACGCCTGCGGAAGCGGCCATACTGGTAATTCAGCTTTCCAATCCGGCGTATTACAATCCGTTCGATTATCCCAACCGCGCAATGGAGCGCCAGCGCGACGTGCTCACCGCGATGGCAGACAACGGCCTGATTACAAAAGAAGCAGCGGACGCGTCATTTGACGAGTACTGGCTTAATTTTGACTATACCCGCATCAGTTCCTCCGCGTACTTTATGCGCGACGACAAGGCACCGTGGTTCAGCGAATACGTGCGCCGAGAACTTTCGGACATGATGTACGGCGCGCAGGACATTTATACCGGCGGCTTTACTGTCAATACCACCGTCGACTTGAAAAAACAGCAGGCTGCGCAGACGGTCATGGAAAAATACATCTCCTACGCTAACCGCGCATATCAGCGTTCTTCCGGCGCGCGCAGAAACGACGCGGTTTCTACCTATATCCCCATGACGGAACTGATTGCGCTCGTGTTCAATCTGCCGCAGATAAAAGTCTCTGAGCAGATGGCAGAGTCGCGCGCGCTGTCGCAGTACCGCAGCGAAATCAACCCGATACTTGACGTGATGACGCTGATGACCGGCATTGACCCGCTTAAAATACAGATTGTAAACAGAGTAAACTCCGAAGTACAGCAGGCAAGCGGCAGAACCACGATAGAAGGCGCGCTTATCTCGCTTGAAAACGACACCGGCTACATCGCAGCGCTCATCGGCGGAAGCGAATACAGCGCCGACAATCAGTTTATACGCGCCATTCAGGCGCAGCTGCAGCCGGGCAGCACGTTTAAGCCGCTGTACTATTCGGCGGCGATAGATTCGCGCAAGTTTACCGCAGCCACGCCGATTTACGACACACCGGTTGTTTTTCATACGGAAGACGGCAAGCCCTATATTCCCTTAAATTTCCGCGGCGAGTGGCTCGGTTCCGTGCAGCTCTGGTACGCGCTCGCCAAATCAATGAACGTGCCGTCTCTCAAAGTGCTTGACGGCATCGGCTTTGACGCCGCCATTGAGCGCTCCACTGCCCTTCTCGGTATTCCGCAGGAAGAGTGGGAGCAGCGCGGATTCCGGCGCGTATATCCGCTGGGGCTCGGCGTCGTTACGGTGAGTCCGATGCAGATGGCGCGGGCATACGCTGTGTTCGCTAATCAGGGAAAGGCAGTAACGCCGATAGCTATCCGCTCCGTTGAAGACAGAAACGGAAGAATACTGCTCAATCCGGAGCTCGATATCCGCATGGAGCAGCAGAACAATCCCGAAGTATATCAGATTATTTCGCCGCAGAACGCCTACATCATGACCGATATCCTCAAGAATTCCGTGCGCATGGGAACGCTTGCGTGGGGTTCATCAAACGGCACGAAATTCCGCTACAAGGACGAAAACGGCAGATACTACACGATTCCTGCAGCCGGCAAAACCGGCACGACGCAGAACTGGGCCGACGCGTGGGCGGTTGGCTATACGCCGTATCTGACCACTGCAGTGTGGTTTGGCTTTGACAACCGCGTCGGTCAGTCGCTCGGCCTTGACCTTACCGGCGCCACGCTTGCCGGTGTTGCCTGGGGCGACTACATGAGCATTGCAAACGAAGACTATCCGTACCGCGACTTTACGCAGCCGCAGACGGGGCTCGTGCGCGCTCAAGTGTGTTCCGTTTCGGGCCAGATTCTCACCGAAGCCTGCGGAGACAGCCGCACAACGCAGTATTTCCTTTCCGGCACGGAACCGACAGTCGTGTGCGAGTATCATTCAAATATCAGCCGTGCAAAAAACATTTCTATCGACAGGCTGCAAAAAGAACGCAACTGGAGCGGCGTCCGTCCGTTTGCGGTAACCGATGCTGAACAGCTGAAGCTGGATCTTTCATTCCTGAACGAACCGCAGCAGCAGGCTCAACAGCCGGCGCAGAACAATACGGCAGCCCGCAGACAGCAGACGCAGCAGTCTCAAACGCGGCGGCAGTCTCAAACACAGCTGATGCCGCAGCAGCAGGAGCAGCCGCGCGTTCCGCCTACGCATAATTATCTGCTTGACTAGTCTCTGATATTCCGTTACTCTGCATATGGTTGGGTAAAGGATAGTCGTATATGAAAGTCAGCATTGACAGCATTGTTGTGCAAAAACGGATTCGCAAAGATCTTGGCAATCTTGAGCCGCTGCAGGACAGCCTCAAGCGGTACGGATTGCTGAATCCTATCACTATCAATTCCAAGAACGAATTGATTGCCGGTGAGCGGCGGCTTGAGGCCGCAAAGGCGCTGGGATGGACACAGATACAGGCGGTTGTAGTTGACCCGCCTGATGAAATCACACAGCTTGAACTGGAGATTGAAGAGAACACGCAGCGTATGCCGTTTACCGACGAAGAACTGCTTGCAGGCTACACAAAGCTTGAAAAGCTGCGGAACCCGAGCTTTTTCAGGATGCTGTGGCAGAAGCTGGTGCGGTTCTTCCGCAAGCTGTTTGCCAGATTCACACGCAGAAAAAAACAGCCATGACGGCAAAGCATACATTATTCATATATGTGCCGACAGGGCAATAAAAAACGGTTCATGAGCAATTCATGAACCGTTTTTTATTGCAGAAGCGGTATCAGGCCGCTTACTTGTTTAAGGCGGTGGCGACGTCTACCGCTACGGCAACCGTCGCGCCTACCATCGGGTTATTGCCAATACCCAGGAAACCCATCATCTCAACATGTGCCGGAACCGATGAGGAACCTGCAAACTGCGCATCGCTGTGCATACGGCCCATCGTATCGGTCATACCGTACGAAGCGGGACCTGCGGCCATGTTGTCAGGATGCAGCGTGCGGCCGGTACCGCCGCCGGAAGCGACAGAGAAGTATTTTTTGCCTTTCTCTACACATTCTTTCTTGTACGTACCGGCAACAGGGTGCTGGAAACGGGTGGGGTTTGTTGAGTTGCCGGTGATAGATACGTCAACGCCTTCGTGCCACATGACCGCAACGCCTTCGCGCACGTCGTCTACGCCGTAACACTTAACTTTTGCGCGCTCGCCTTTAGAATACGGAATCTCTTTTACGACTTTCAGCTCGCCGGTAAAGTAATCAAACTGCGTCTGCACATAGGTAAAGCCGTTAATGCGGCTGATAATCTGCGCGGCGTCTTTTCCTAAACCGTTCAGTATGCAGCGCAGCGGCTCCTTGCGCACTTTATCTGCTTTTGCGGCAATCTTTATTGCGCCTTCAGCGGCGGCAAACGACTCGTGTCCTGCCAAAAAGGCAAAACACTTTGTTTCTTCACGCAGCAGGCGGGCGGCAAGATTGCCGTGGCCAAGGCCGACTTTGCGGTCTTCCGCAACGGACCCCGGAATACAGAACGCCTGCAGCCCGATACCGATTGCTTCTGCGGCATCTGCCGCGTTCTTGCAGCCCTTCTTTATTGCGATAGCAGCGCCGACAACGTATGCCCATTTAGCGTTTTCAAAACAAATCGGCTGTGTTTCCTGCACCGTCGTATACGGATCAATGCCCGCTTTATCGCAGATTTCCTTGGCTTCTTCAATAGAAGAAATACCGTTTTCATTCAACGCCTTGAGAATCTTATCGATACGGCGCTCATAGCTTTCAAAAGTAATTTTTTCTGCCATATCAATACTCCTTTATTCTTTTCTCGGATCAATAAGTTTAACTGCACCGTCTTCAGGCTTTACGCGGCCATACGAACCGCGCGCCTTGTCCATTGCAGTTGCCGGATCATCGCCATTCTTGATGAACTCCATCATCTTGCCAAAGTGAATGTATTTATAGCCGATAATCGCGCCGTCTGAATCGACAGCGATTTTCTCAACATAGCCTTCAGCCATTTCAAGATAGCGCGGTCCCTTCTTGAGCGTTGCAAACATCGTTCCCACCTGAGAACGAAGCCCTTTGCCCAGGTCTTCCAGAGAAGCACCGACAACAAGCCCGCCTTCAGAAAAGGCAGACTGGCTGCGGCCGTATACAATCTGCAGGAACAATTCGCGCATCGCCGTGTTGATAGCATCGCAGACAAGGTCTGTATTCAGCGCTTCAAGAATGGTTTTTCCGATAAGAATCTCGGAAGCCATCGCTGCTGAATGGGTCATGCCGGAACAGCCGATAGTTTCAACCAGCGCTTCCTGAATAATGCCGTCTTTTACATTCAGCGTAAGTTTACAGGCGCCCTGCTGGGGAGCGCACCAACCTACGCCGTGCGTAAAGCCGGAAATATCTTTAATTTCCTTTGCCTGAACCCACTTGCCTTCTTCAGGAATAGGAGCAGGGCCATGATAAGCGGCTTTTGCCAGCGGACACATATGTTCCACTTCTGCCGAATAAACCATAATGATCTCCTTACTAAAAGAGTATTATACACCCACAGGCGTTCCTAATATTGCAGTATAATCGATTTCGCATAAAATATCTACTGCATAGCTGCTCTTGTGCCAGAGCAAGCCCGCGTGTTTCCGATCAGTTTACCGTACCAAGCTGGCCGCAGGCGCCGTTAACCCCGCTCCCCCGCTTCATGCGGAGCGTTGCCGTAATGCCTGCGCAGGCCAGTTCATGCAGCACCGATTCGCTTTCACGGCGCGACGGCGGGGCAAACGGCAGCCCTTCTACCGGATTCCACGGGATAAGATTTATAT
>DXHG01000070.1 GCA_019113455.1 Candidatus Treponema faecavium
GTTTTCGGGCAGCGTCGCAGACAATATCCGCTACGGCAGGCCTGACGCATCCCGCTGCGAAGTGGAAGCGGCGGCAAAACTTGCAAACGCAGACACCTTTATCATGCACCTGCCTGACGGCTATGACACGGAACTCACGGCTGACGGCGTAAACTTAAGCCAGGGGCAGCGCCAGCTGTTGTCCATCGCGCGCGCGGCTGTTTCAAACCCGCCGGTGCTTATCCTTGACGAGGCGACAAGCTCCATAGATACGCGCACCGAAACACTTATCGAAAAGGGCATGAACCGCCTGATGCAGGGGCGTACAGTCTTTATTATCGCGCACCGGCTCTCTACAATACGCAACGCTGACGTGATACTCGTGCTTGAACAGGGCCGCATTATAGAACGCGGCAGCCACAACGAGCTGATAGCGGCAAAAGGACGCTACTATCAGCTCTACACGGGCATGTTTGAGCTGAGCTGATCAACCGAATTTTAGCGTATTTTCTGCCGCCGGTGCAGCAGCCACGCGAGACCGGCGGTAAAATATGATAAAAGTAATATACAGTAAGAAGACTGTGCTGTTTTTTCAGAAAAAAAGCAAGACAGCACCCGCAGTGTGCAGAAGAGCAGCGGCTGCGCTGCACACTGCACGCACGCTGGAACAGCCGCAGGGCGTGTTCCGGCGCACATGTTCATACCGCGTTCGGGATAAGCTCCTCAAGGAACACGGAAGCATCGGCTTCAGGCCTGCCGATCAGCGGCGCAAGTCTGCGCGCGCAGGCAGCGGCAGCGCCCTGCGTACCGAACACGAGACCGCCTGCAACTGTACCCGCCTGCAAATCGATTACGGCTTTTGCGTACAGCGCCGCGCTTTTTTCCGTTTCGGCGCCTGCCGCCGCTTCACGGTGCACGAGCGCATATCTGCCGCTCCCTATTTCTTCCGGCGTAAGCACCGCCTTGCCGCCTGACACCGCCTCGCGTTCCCCGACGCGCAGCATCGCAGACGGCACCGTCTGCACGTACCGCGCAGGCTCTGCACCGCCGTACAATGCGTACAGCATCATGCGCGCGGCGGCAGACGCCTGCTCAAGCGCAGAAGGTACAATGCCCCAGCACACGCCGTTAAATTCGGCGCAGTCGCCTGCAGCGTACACGGCCGCGTCGGATGTCTGCATCGCGTCGTTCACGATTATGCCGCGCGCACACGCAAGCCCGCAGTCAGCGGCAAGCGCCGTGTCGGGCCGCACGCCGACAGAATACAGCACGGTCTCTATACCATCGTCCGCGCAGACTGCGCGAAACACCTCAGCGGCGCGTTCCGTTTCAAGCCGCTTCAGATCAGGCGCCTGACCGGTATGCACGATAAGTCCGGTTTGCTCCAGATACGCGCTTAAAAGCTCAGATCCCCGCTCGTCAAGCTGACGCGGAAGCATACGCGGTGCGGTTTCTATCACGTGCACGCGGCGCACGCCGGCGTGTTTAACCGCGCGCGCCGCTTCTATGCCGAGCAGCCCGCCGCCGACAATCACCGCCGATTCCGTGTGCGGTGCAAGGTGCGCCTTCAGTGCAAGCGCGTCGCTCATCGTGCGCAGCGCAAACACGCTGCCAAACGCGGGACTGCCCGGCTGCGGTACAGCGGGGCGGTTTGCCTGCGCGCCTGCCGCTATGAGGAGCCCATCATACGAAAGCCCGTATTCTGCGCTGTCTTTCTGCACGAACACCTGCTTTGCCGCGCGGTCTATGCGCACCGCGCGCGCCGGATTGTGCAGCGTGATATGCCGCGCGGCAAACCAGTCTGCCTTTCTTATCGTAAGAGCGGCGGGGTCTGCTGTTCCCGCAACTACCTCGGGCAGGCGCGGCCGCGTGTAATCAGGCGGCGTATCGGCGCTTACCATATCGATACACAGTTCCGTGCCGGGATGCAGTTTACGCAGTTCCGCCGCCGCGGTAACGGCTGCGATGCCGCTTCCAATAATAACTATGTTCATTCGTACCCCCTTGACTCTGCATATATGCACGTTTATGCTTTTTTTATGCGATGCACGCTTCTCGGTACCGGCACCAGCCACGGCATCCCCGTCATCGGCTGTTCGTGCGGCACCTGCACCTCCTGCGACCCCAAAGACAAGCGAACCAGAACAAGTGCGCTGTTTGAATGCTGCAGCGCACAGGGAAATGCGGCGTTTGTCATAGACACGGGGCCGGAGTTCCGCATACAGGCGCTGACATACGGCATCACGCGGCTTGACGCAGTCTTTATTACGCACGACCACGCAGACCACCTGCACGGCATTGACGATCTGCGCGTGTTTTCCTGCTGCAAGCCGGGAACAGCCCAGCCGCATACGGGCCTTCCGCTGTATTCAAACGCGCAGGTGCTTGAAAGCATCAGGACGCGGTTTCCCTATATTTTCAAAGACATTAAGACAGGCGGCGGGCGCCCGCAGCTGCAGCTGTGCAGTATCGAAGGCAAACCCGCCGCTGTCGGCCCCATGACTGTGCGCGCCGTGCCGCTCGTGCACGGAAACGCACGCACAACCGGATGTCTCGTGTCGCATACCGCGCCTGACGGCTCTCTACATTCTATCGCATATCTGACAGACTGTAAAACGATTCCTGAATCATCGTACGAGCTGCTCGCGCGGTACGGCGGCTCGATAGACCATCTCGTTATAGACGCGCTCCGCGTGCGCCCGCACGGCACGCATCTCTCGTTTGAAGAAGCGCTTTTATGCGCCGCGCGTATCGGCGCTGTGCACACGTGGCTCTTTCATATCTGCCACGATATGCGGCACGCACAGATTATGCAGTATGTTTCAGACATCTGTCAAAAGAAACCGGAGCTGCGCGCGCTCACGGAAAACGGGCGCACGGCTGCACCAGCATACGACGGGCTGCAGCTTGAGACATGCTGACACGGAGCTGTGCATAAAAAAAGCTGCCCCGGAATATCCGAGACAGCTTTCTCCATACTGCGCACTGTTATGCTACACTTTCTTTGTAACATAACCGCTTCTCAGGCAGCGAGTGCACATTTTAAGGGTCATTGTCGTACCGCCGATTTCGGTTTTTACCGATACCAGATTCGGCTTCCAGGTACGGCGGGTATGATTGTACGATTTACTTACTTTGTTTCCGCTCAATGGCCCCTTTCCGCAAATATCACATCTTCTTGACATATCCAACCTGCCTATCAGTGTTACAAGTGGTAAAAACTATACCAAATTTCGCGAACAATGTCAAATAGTGCCTTCATAGACAAGGAACTGCGCGCCGTCAATCGTAACGGCAAGGCCTGACTCAAGCGTCTTGAACGCGCCGTGCACGCCGGTAAGCCACACCAGATTCTGGTTCACCGCCTGCAGGACTTCCGCCGTCAGTTCGGAATCCTCTTCGGCAATAATGCCGTCGACAATGCGCAGAAGCGGAATCAGGTCGCTCGTGATCTTTTTGCACACAAGGATTTCACCGCCGTGCTGCTTGAGGAACATCCAGCCTTCTTCCAGCGTGTTCGCCTTGACGATATGTCCGTTTGCGCGCGTAACGGCAGGGTTAATAAAGCCGCCGCTGCTGCCGCGCGCAAGAACATTGCCCACAATGAGTACGCGCACCGTATTCACCATGAGCGGGCTGAACAGCGGAATACCGGCAACCAATATCACGCGGTCAAACATATGCACAACGCCCGCGTCAAGCGCAATCTTTATCGCGTTCTGCGTCATCTGCGCAGAATCTTCCGCCATGCCTGCCAGAAGCGGCACGACACCCCAGTGCAGCTGCAGCTGCCGCCGCACCTGCGGGTCGGGCGTGAGCGCGATAACCGCCTGCTCTGGCCGGAACGTGCTGAGCATACGCGCCGTATTGCCCGACAGCGTCGGCGTAATAATCACCATCGCTTTAACATCCCGCGCCGTTGTGTACGCATTGCGCGCCATGATAAAGCCGATATTGCCGCTTTCTTCATAGGGAGACGGAAATTCACGCATACGCTGGCAGTATTCTTGTGAATCTTCCACCGTGAGCGCGATGCGGGACATCGTTTCAACCGCTTCAACCGGATACGCGCCGTTCGCCGTCTCTCCCGAAAGCATTACCGCGTCGGTTCCGTCAAATATTGCATTTGCCACATCCGTAAGCTCTGCACGCGTCGGACGCGGGTTTACAATCATCGAATCGAGCATCTGCGTCGCAGTGATTACCGGCTTGCCCGCCTTGCGGCACTCGGCGATAATGCACTTCTGCACGATCGGGATGCGCTCCGTTGCAAGCTGCACGCCGAGATCGCCGCGCGCAACCATAACGCCGTCAGCAGCGGCGGCTATCTCTCGGATATTGTCAACGCCCTCTTCATTTTCGATTTTCGCAATAATGCGCGCGCGGGAGCCCAGGCTTTCAAGATACTGCCTGATTTCCACAATTTCTGACGCAAAGCTCACAAAACTCGCCGCAACAAAGTCGACATTCTGCGATGCGCCGAACGCCAAGTCTTTTTTATCCTGCTCTGACATAATCGGAAGCCCTGCATGTATGCCGATAAGATTGACATTCTTTCTGCTTCCGATTGTGCCGGTGTTGTGCGCGCTGCACACGACCGTTTTGTTCTCTATGCGGATAACATCCAGTTCAAGCAGTCCGTCGGCAATCAGTATGCGGATGCCGGGAGACACGCGCTCCGGCAGCGCGCGCCACGTTACCGAAAGGCGCGCAGGCTTTCCGTCAGCCGCCGCTTCAGTCGGCTCGCCGTTTACAGAGACTTCTACAATGTCTCCGGCGTTAATCGTTACGGTTCCGCCTGCGGCCACCTGTCCGGTGCGTATTTCCGGCCCCTTGGTGTCAAGCATAAGCGCCACCGGCCGGTTCAGTTTTTCAGATACGCGCTTTACCCGATCCATCGCCTCTTTATGCGACGTGTAATCGCCGTGGGAAAAATTAAAACGGGCTATATTCATGCCCGCAAGAATGAGCTTTTCAACAACCGCGTCGCTTGCCGTCGCGGGCCCCATCGAACAGACAATCTTTGTTTTTGTAGAAAACATGGGTAAAGTATGCAGCAGTTTTATTGTTCTGTCAACAATACTATCCAAGGCGGGAGCGTTTGTGCTGCGCAGGCGGGGTTTCTTTGCGGGCCTCTCAGCGGAGAAAAAAGTCCGCGCACAGGGTAAATGCTGCAGCCCGGAGCGGCAGCAGGTTTGCCGTCGGCAAACTGAAAAATTTCCCGATGGCTAAATTTTGGTTTGCCGTTTATCAGACATGAATTTTGCCGATGGCCAGCGGCGCACTTGCCGATTGCAAATTTTTTGTTTGCCGTCGGCAAATGAAACGTTTGCCGATGGCAAGTGCCTCGCTGGCCGACGGCAAAATTCTTACCGGATAAACGGCAAATTTTTTATTTGCCACCGGCAAAATTAAATTTTGCAATCGGCAAATTTTTATTTTTTAAACGGGAAATTGCCGGTTCATGCAATCAGCCGGCAAACCGCTGCATTGGGCGCCGCGCTACCGTGCGTTTTTCAGTACGCTCTTAAAATGGATGAGATAATCGGCAAACGACAGGTATGCCGCCGCGGCGCACACGCAATACAGGACAACGGCAGCGGCGCGCAGTTCGGCAAATATCGGCACGTCAATGCCCAGCCGCACAAAAGACTCAAGCAGCAGCGTATAAAAAGACGCGCACACGTACAGCACCGTTTTTAATTTGCCGCCTTTGCGCGCGCCAATTGCAACGCCCTGCTTTACCGCAATGAGGCGCATAAAATGCATGATAAACTCGCGGTATATGATAAGCAGCAGTATAAACGCGGGCATGTAGCCTGCTCCGGTAAAGCAGCAGAACACACCCAGATGCAGCAGCACATCCGCAAACGGATCAAACAGTTTGCCGAAATCGCTTACTTCGTTATTCCTGCGCGCAAAAAAACCATCAAGAAAATCAGTAAATTCCGCAAACGCGAGCAGCGGAATAAGGATATACACAGACGCAGACGCAAAGCGCCCCGTCCATATGGGAATAAAATAGATAATAAAAAAAAGCGGCGCAAGGATAACGCGCGTAAGCGTAAATCTGTCGGCTGTTTTCATGCTGTTAGTATTATTTGAGAGCGTGTTCTTGTCAAGCGGGAACGATGCACCCCGCAGCGCGCCGGAGGCCTTTACGCGGCTGCGCGGTGCGGGCAGCAGAGAAACACTGCCCGCACTGCCGCGCCGTTATAAGCTGCGGATCAGCTCGCACGAAAAAGATGCGTGCGCATACGCGCATTTCAGCGTGTACCGCACGGGAAGAAACTCGTGGCGCGGGACAGCAAGTACAACAGGTTCCCGTTCGCTGCACAGAAAATCATTATATTTCCGCAGTACCGGCTGCAAAATGCCCGGCACGAGACCGGCGTCAAACAGCGCGCGATAGGCGCCGCCTGCCTCGTCAGCGGTGTCCGCCGCCGACACGCCGCTTATCCACACTGCGGGAACAGGCAGCAGCAGTTCCTGCGGGATACGCACCGTGTCAACCGCAATTACGCGGGTGTCTCCCGCTGCCGGATAGGGAACATCGGTTATCACGACAGCCGCGTCTTCAACGTCAACGCGGAATTCCGTATCGGGCGCGTAAAACGTTTTGTACAGAAACACGGAAACAATCATCGCGTAGCTGATATAACAGATGAGTGCGGCGGGCAGAAACACCCGATACCAGACGCCGGCGCAGATACCGATGATAATAAAAAACAGACAGTACAAACCGTACGGCAGCGAAGAAAAAGCGCTGTGCAGCCTGTCGGAAGAAAATATAAGTGAATACACAATGCCGGCAGCCGCGGCGCTCAGCAATAGGCAGCCGGCAGAAAACCGTTTTTCGGAAACATGCCGGCCAAGCTGTCTGCCGCCGGCATATATACCTATACACGCGAGCCCTGCACCAAAGCACAGGCACGCAATTACCAGAATACCGTTTGACACGGAATGCAGCATCCGCAGTTACGGATACGACTTAAAATCCTGCACAACACTGATTGCAGATTCAACCGTATATTCAGGCATCAAGGCAGATGCAACGGCTACCGCCTTTTCCGCGAGCGCGGACGAGTCGGCTACGCCCTGCAGCGTTATTGTTTTGTCAAAAATAACTGCCCGCAAAAAGTTGATATTGAGCTTATGCTCAAAAATCAGACTGTTTACGAGGTGCTGAGCGGCAAGCAGTTCGTCTATTTTCTTTTTGCCCGCGGCTTCTTTATCAGGCGTGATAAAATGCGCGCAGAAATCGGCAATAGTCTGCGCGGCGGCATCTGCGTTTAAAAGACTTGAATTGATAACCAGATGGAAATGCGTCGGATCCTCGTTTTCCAGGTTGAAAAAGCTCTTGTGGAATCCTAAGCGGTTCGCGTCGCTTTCTTCTATGCGCTGCCTCGCTTTCTTTTCATCCCACGAAAACTCTGCCATAAGCCGCGACATGCGCACCTTATCCTTTGACACAATCCGCAGCGCGACAAGGTTAGGCACATCTTCAAGAATAATAAACGCTCCGCGCCCGATAAGGATGCAGTCGCCTTCAGCCGCAGACTCAAGAATCGCTGTCTGCAAATAGTCCAAGTACTCGTCCCGGTCTTTTGCCAGAGACGCGAAAAACCCGGGTTTTACTTCATCATACTTCTTGAGTTTTTCGGCAGGAAACCCTAACGCGATAATGTGCTGTTCGATAGCCTTGCGGTCTATAAACTTATAGCCCATCAGTTTTGCAGCTGCGGCAGCTATTTCGTCGCCTAACGCGGCCACCTGCCGTGATATAGTGATAACAGCCATACGAACCTCCCTGTCGGCATTAAAATAGAAATTTTACCTGATACAGCTTGATTTTTTATCAGAACTGTATAACAATCTTGCTGATTATTAGCATAAATCCATTCATCTGTCTTGTCAAAGGAAATTATACAATTATGGGCAAAATAACCGATGAAACGCTTTGCTGGAACGAAACAGGCCGTACGGAGCTTTTGCGCACGCGCGTGCTCACCGTTACTGAACGCAGCAGCACCGCGCCTGACGGCCAGCATGGGTCGTTTGTGGTGCTTGAGGCGCCGGACTGGGTAATCACGATTCCCGTACTTGAAGCGAACGCTGACACAAATGAACCGGCGCGGTTTATTATCGTGCGCCAGTGGCGGCACGGCCTTAAAGCGGTAACGATGGAATTTCCCGGCGGCGTCATCGACAAAGGCGAAACGCCTGAACACGCCGCGCGACGGGAATTAAAAGAAGAAACCGGATACGAGACGGAAAACCTGCGCTATCTCGGCAGTTTCAGCCCTAATCCGGCAATTATGAGCAACAAAGTACACTGCTTTGCCGCAGAAAAACTGCACCGCACCGGCGCGCAGCACCTTGACTCAGACGAATATGTGTCGTACTGCACGATTGCGCAGACAGACGTGTTCAAAAAAACAGGGCTCCCCGAATACCCGCACGCGCTGATGGCGGCGGCGCTCGAGCTCTACCGCCAGCAGTGCATGCAGCGCGGCTAGGCCGGCTGCACAAGCGCCGCAACCGCACACAGACGAATCAGCGCTGAATCGAGGCGTATTCTTTCGCAGGGTCAAAGGTGCCTTCCCGCTTTTCATCTCCAAGCGGCGGTATCTCAAGCACCATATCCTGTACAATGAGATCAGGATTATCGGGATCAGGGAATGTGTCTTTATTTGCCTCATAGAGTTTTTCCCAGTCCCACGGATTCGCGTACACATACGGCCTGCCGGCAATATTCCACAAGCAGTCCCGCTCAGACAGCCACGTGCGCACCACATAGTAGCGAGGGAACACGACATCGTCTCCTTCGGCAATCACCGCTTCTTTGGGATTCTCATCCAGATTCAGCTGCCGGAGCATCTCCTGCGCCTCTTTTGCCTTTTGCGAAGACTCAACATAGCTTTCCTGCGCGTACAGCACCTTTGCCTCATCAACCGCGGCAAGACCCGCCGAGAATATTTCAGGCTGCGATTCATCGGCCTGCACCGCGCGGGCGCGCGCAATCAGGTTCATTGCGGTTCGTATCTGCTTGTCAGCGTCGGCGCGTTCAAGCATTTTCTGGATATAGGCGCGCGAAAGCTCGGCGTATTCTTCCGCCTTCTTTGTATACTCAATCGCCTCTGCATACAGCCCGCTGTCAAATGCTTCTTCCGCCTTTTCCGTATAGATGCGGGATAAAAGCTGAAACCGGTTGCTTGAAAAACCGTCTGCAAAAAGGCCCGCGGCTGTCAGCACGCACACGCATAACACAGCACTTACATATTTCATTGCGCGGCCTCCTGTTCAAGTTCGGTGCGGTCTGCAATATCTTCTTCCGGTATCGGAGTAATCAGATCCGCTTCTGCGGCAAACCGGTCTACCTCGTCCGCCTTCTGCTTTGCCTGCTCAATGGCGGCTGCTGCGGCGGCTCGCATCTGGGCGACGCGTTCGTATACGGCGGAGAAGCTCTCATACGCGCGCTCATATCCTGCATACGCATCGTCAATCAGACGCGCCTGTGCGTCATCGTCCGCCTGTTCAAGAAGCGCCTGCGCCTGCGCGTAGTTATCGCTGTCAGCAGCGGACGCTTTAATATCATCAGCTTCCTGTTTTTTGGCGAGCACTTTATCGCGTATGCCGCGTAAGTATTTTTCGTACGCGCCAAGAAGCAGCGTGCTGTACGCGTCATACGCCGCCTGCGCCTGTGTCAAAAGCTCGGCTCCCGGCGCCTGTGCGTCATACAGACTGTCAAGGCCGGTAAGCGCCTGCTCGGCTGCGGCAAGCGCTTCCGCATCAATATCGGGGAACTGCCGCTGTTCAATCTCCTGCCTTGCCTGCCGCGCTTTTGCCGCAAGCTCAAGAGAGCGGTACACGTTGGCCAGATCCTGTATCTCGGCGCTGCGGTCCTGCGTTTCCCAGTTTTCCTGCAGCGCCGCGCGGCGCGAATCGGCCTGCGCAAATTCATCCGCATACAGCTCCTGCGCGCCTGCGTCAATGGCCGCCTGCCGGGCGGCTTCCAGCGCTTCAAATGCGGCGCGGTTCTTTTCAAGCGTGCCGTTTGCCGCACCTGTCTCCTGCTGCCCGATACCGGTATCTGCCGGTTCTGTCGTTTCCGGTACCGCCGGAACCGCCTCCGCCGGCGGCGCGCTCGCACAGCCGGCAAACACGAGCAGGACTCCCGCCGCACACAACGCGGGAATCATGCACTGCCCTTTTGCTTTGCTCATCATGTAGCCTCCTAAGATATTTATTGCAAATTGCCCATCACTTTATTATCGCAGCTATGACACACGTCAATAATTTTTTTACTTTCCTTTTATTTCATGCTATACTACATGCAACACCCGAAAAGCCGGAATGTAACGGAGGAACGAATGGCGGAAGATTTTTCTTTCGAGATCGTACAGCAGCTTGGAACGATTTCATCAAGTAAAAGCGGCTGGACAACGGAGCTGAACCTTGTGTCATGGGGCGGGCGCCCCGCAAAATACGATGTGCGCAGCTGGTCGCCGGATCACAAAAAAATGGGCAAAGGCATTACGCTTACAAAGGAAGAATTAGCGGCACTCGCAGAACTCACGGAAAAAACGCTGCAAAATACGGACTAAGGCAGTTACGGCCAATCGTACGAAACAGACTCAAGCATGGCGCCGCGTTTGAGAACAATCGAATACAAAAGCAATTCAAGCAGCGTTGTCTCCGCCGCTTGTCCCAGCGTCCTCATTGCCATATCGGTTCGCGCGATGAGCGCAAGTATGGCTTCAGTCTGAGCGGCAGACCACATGCGCGCCGCCGCCGTGTACTGGGTGCGCGCTTTCTTTGAACTGAAGCCCGCTTTTTTTAAGTCAAACTCGGAAACGCCGCGCTGGCCCGCGTACAGGGAATGCCACTGCCTGAGTTTTCTGAAACAGAACGTAAGACCGGCAAGCAGCTGGATTGATGAAGAATCTTTTGAAAGCCGTATCTTATGCAGAATGTCAAGCGATGTCTCAAGTCTGTGCCGGGAGTTGTCTGCCGTACAGCTCAGCGCGTCAAACAGCGTAAACGGCGATTCTTCCCGATTATGCGCAATAAACTGCTCGACAGCGGCGGCAGTAACGCGGCTGCCGCGCTCAAGACACAGCATAAAGCGCGAACACTCCGTGCGAAGCGCATCCGTGTTGTTTTCTACTAATTCAAGGATTGTCTGAACCGCTTCCGGTTCTATGCTGAACCCCGCACGCTGAAAAAACGACACAAGCCACTGCTCTTTCCGGTTTTCAAACAGCTCCCAAAATATTTTCCGGTTGTTCTTGGGAACAGCAGCTTCAAGTTTTTTATCAACGCTGACTGAATCCGATACCAGCACCAGGACTGAAGCTGCTGCGACGCCCTTTGTATCTTCCGCACCGGCAGAAAGCGCCGCTATCCGCGCAATATCATCTTTTTTTTTAATCAATTCGGCATTTTTCAGCACGATAAAACGCGCCGCGGCAAACAGCGATTCATTGCACAAAAGACCCACAACATCGGATACTGACGTCTCATGCGCATAAAACGTGTATTCATCAAGCGTTTGCAGCGTGCGGCGCGCCTGCTGCCTGAGGCTCTCTACTGCACTATTTCGTTCGCCTATCTCCGGTCCGGCGAACAGATACACGTGAGCAAATGCCATCAGTATCTCCGAAAAACGCAGGACAGCACACCGACAATGCGTACATCCTGACAGTATATTACATTAAACTCAGGGTTTTCAGGCTGCAGCCTGATGCGCGACTTTTCTTTAAAAAAACGCTTGAGCGTTATCGCGTCATCAAGCACTGCGACCACTATCTGACCGTTCCGCGCAGTCTGCGCCTGCTCAATAACCGCCGTATCGCCGTCAAGGATACCGGCGTTTATCATGCTGCTGCCGCGCACGGTAAGAGCGAAATACGATTTGCCGTCTTTTATATACGAATCAGGAAGACTGATATATCCGCTGCAGTTTTCCTCACACAAAAGCGGTCTGCCCGCCGCAACTGTACCAAGCAGCGGAATCTGGCGAACCGCAGGAACGGCAAAACCCGCTCCGGAGGCAGAAGAAAGCACGCGGAGAGACCGCGAGCGCTTGTCGGAATCCGCAAGAAATCCTTTTTTTCTCAGCGCCTCCAGATGCAGCTGCACAGCGCGCGGCGACACTTGAAAATGAGCCGCTATTTCACGCACCGTCGGCGGACAGGCGTATTCTTCTATGCAGGTGCAAATAAACTTGAGCACCTGTCCCTGTTTTTCTGTCAACTCTTTCATATCTGCGGAAAGTACCAGTTCCGTATAAGCGAAAGCTATCCCCCTGTGCCCCCGCTTATAAGCGCTGCCTGATGAAAAGCCGGTTACTCCTCTTCAAACTTATTTTCAAAAAGTGTCTGTATCGCTTCTACTGCCTCCTGTTCGTCATCTCCATTGGCAATAACAAGCAGCAATGTTTTATACCCCGCGGCCATCGTAATAACGCCCATAATAGACTTTGCATTGATCTCGATTTCATCCGCTTGCCCGGCATTCATTTTAATCGAAATGTCGCTTTTAAACTTATTCGCAGTCTGCGCTATCAGCGCAGCCGGACGGGCGTGAATACCGGCCCGATTCATGACGGTTACCTGTTTTTCAGTCATGAAATCACTCCTTTGCTGTTATGTTAGTATAAATCATCACTGCCGTAATAGGCAGTCTGAGCTGTTCCCGTTTCTATCCACTTAAGCACATTTCGATTAAAATCAAGCGCGGAATAATACCCCATGGATTTAAGCCGCTCGTTCATCGCCGCCGTCTCGATAATAATCGGCAGGTTCCGCCCCGGCCGCACCGGTATCTCAAGTTCCGGTATTTTTACGCCGAGCAGCTCAGTCGTTTTTTGGTCTGTACCGAGGCGGTCATAGAGCTTGTTTGAATCCCATTCTTCAAGCCGCACGATAAGCTGCACCTGTTTCTGCTCGCGTATGGCACCAACGCCGTACAGCTGTGACACGTTGATAATGCCAAGACCGCGTATTTCCATGTGATGGCTCAGCATGGGATTGGCGCCCTGCCCGACAACCGTATTGCCGTTAACGCAGCGCAGTTCCACAATATCGTCGGCAACCAGCCGGTGCCCGCGCTCTATCAGTTCAAGCGCGGTTTCGCTTTTTCCCACGCCGGAATCACCCATAAGGATGATTCCCAGTCCATATACTTCCACAAGCACGCCGTGCACCGTCTTCCGCGGCGCAAATATATTTGAAAATACGCGCAAGAGCCGCGTGGAAAAGTCAGTCGACTCCAGATCAGTCTGCAATATCGCGCACGACACTTCATCCGCGATATCAAGAAACTCGGCGGGCGGCTGCAAGTCGTGCGTTACCACGCAGCAGGGGATAGCATATGAAAACAATCGGCGCACGTTTTCCAGACGGTGCTCCGCTATAATCCGTTTCAGATAGGCTATTTCGCCGCGCCCAAAGAGCTGCACGCGCTGGTATGCAAAAGACTCGTAAAATCCGGAAAGCGCGAGCCCCGGGCGGTTCATGTCCGGTATCTCAATAGCACGGCTCAGGCCTTTACGGCCGCTTATGCAGCGCAGATTGAGCGCGTTGTGGCCTTTGAGATCAAGGTCAAGCAAATCAAGCACCGTAAATATCCGCTCCGCCATGTATTGACTATAACATACACAGCGGGTTTTTGCAAACAATATGTCTGCTTTTGCCGCGGCGGCGGTGTTTGTGCTGCCCGCCTGGGTAGTGTCAATAGTTTTTCGCAAATGAGTTTGCAGACTCTGGCACGAATGATATCAGACAGCAGCAGATTCCTCTCCTGCCTCCACCAAAAACTGCATGTTCAGATACCGCTTAGTACCACACTGCGCAGCTGCTGCATAACGCAGCCGAGAACAGATGCGCATAAGCGCCGAAATTCTCAGTTGCCGCATTACGCGGGTTATGGCACGTTTTTTCACACCACGAGAACAGATGCGCATAAGCGCCGAAATTCTCAGGGCTTGTCAGACAGCTGAAACAGGAGCAGGAGCGGTACGCAAAGGTTAAGCGCACACGGCGGATGCTGCTTACCCGAACGGACAATCTGTCAGATGAAAAGGCGTGTGTTCTGCCATGAAAGAGGAACCAGTCAGACTGTTTACTATTCAGAGATGAGGATAGTGCCAGGACAGGATGGACAGCGTGATTCATGAGAACTGCTTCTTCTCTCTGATACGCTACCTCTCACTTCCTTTTGTCAGATGCAAATCCCTTAACAAAACGTGCAGAGCCGCTTTTTCCGGAACCCGCCGCGCCGGTGTATATAAAAAGAGCCTGACTGCGGACTACTCCGCAGTCAGGCTTGCAGTCTTACACCGGATTATGAGTCTCTTACGGAACCATCACGTGTTCAAGCTTCCAGATATCGCGCACATAATCTTCGATGGTGCGGTCGGAAGAGAACTTTCCGCTTCGCGCAATGTTCAGCAGAGTCTTTTTCGCCCAGCTGCGGCGGTCGGCATATGCTTCGGCCACTTTTTCCTGCGCGGCGGCATACGCGTCAAAGTCGGCAAGCACATAGTATACGTCGGGCCGCTGGCCTTCGATACCATACACCAGCGAGTCATACAGCTCCTTAAACACCTGGCCGGTAGGATCGTATGTGCCGTCGACAAGCTGATTCAGCGCCTTTGCAAGATGCGGATTGCGGTCAAGGAACTTCCGCGGGTTGTAGCTGTGTGACTGTTCAATCTGGAATATCTCATCGGAAGTAAGTCCAAAGATAAAAGCGTTTTCCGCTCCGGCCTCTTCAACAATCTCGATATTGGCGCCGTCAAGCGTACCGAGCGTCAGCGCGCCGTTGAGCATAAACTTCATATTGCCCGTTCCGGACGCTTCTTTTCCTGCGGTAGAAATCTGCTCCGATACGTCCGAGGCGGGAAAAAGCTTTTCTGCAACGCTGACGCGATAGTTCTCAACAAACACCACGCGCAGCTTGCCACGCACCCGCCGGTCGTTGTTTATGCGCTCGGCGATTGTGTTAATGAGCTTGATAATCGTCTTTGCCCTGCGGTATCCAGACGCGGCTTTTGCGCCGAAAATGAACGTGCGCGCAGGCGGATTAAAATCGGGCTCTTCAAGCAGCCGGTTATACAGATACATAATGTGCAGCACATTTAAGAGCTGGCGCTTATATTCATGCAGGCGCTTAATCTGCACGTCAAAGATAGAAGACGGGTCAAGGAATTCATTCTGTGAAACTTTCAGATACTCTGCAAGGTCTTCTTTATTCTGCTGTTTAATCGCCAAAAGCTCGTCAAGGCTCGCGTCGTCATCGGCGTATTTCTCAAGCTCGCGCAGCTTGGAAAGGTCTTTTTCCCAGCCGTGCCCGATACGCTTTGTGATAAACGAAGAAAGCCGCGGATTTGCACACAAAAGCCAGCGGCGCTGCGTAACACCGTTTGTCTTATTGTTAAACTTAGCCGGATACAGCTCCGACCAGTCTTTGAGCTCCTGATTCTTGAGTATCTCCGTATGCAGCGCCGCAACGCCGTTTACGCTGAACGAACCGTGAATCGCAAGCCACGCCATATGCACCATGCCGTTTGAAATGATGCTCATGCGGTTCTGCCGCGCGTAATCATCAGGGAACTTTTCGCGCAGCTCAATCAGGAAGCGGCGGTTGATTTCTTCAACAATCTGGTAAATGCGCGGCAAAAGCCCCTGGAATATGTCAATCGGCCACTTTTCAAGCGCTTCTGCAAGAATTGTATGATTGGTATACGCAAACGTCCGCGTTACAATATCCCACGCGTCTGTCCAGCCCATGCCGTGTTCATCCATAAGCAAGCGCATCAGCTCAGGAATTGCGACAACCGGATGCGTATCGTTAAGCTGAATCACCGTATAGTCGGGAAACTTTGAGAAATTCGTGCCGTGATGCACGATAAAGCTGCGCAGCAAGTCCTGCAGGCTCGCAGATGTAAAGAAATACTGCTGCTTCAGACGCAGGCTTTTGCCGCTGGGACCGCTGTCATTGGGATACAGCACACGCGAAATATTTTCCGCACTGTTCTGCCGCTCCACCGCACGGTTGTACTGCATGTCGTTAAAGAGCTGCAGGTCAAACCCGTTGGGAGAAGACGCCTGCCACAGGCGCAGCGTGTTTACCGTGTTCGTATCGTAGCCGACAATCGGCATGTCATACGGCGTCGCCGTTATCAGTTCCGCGTCTGCAACGTCGAACATATCGCGTCCGTCGGGCCCTTTGCGCACCGTTACACGGCCGCCGATTTTTACCGTTACGTCAAGATCGCTGCGCTTGATTTCCCACGGATCGCGGTGCTTGAGCCAGTTGTCGGGATATTCCACCTGATAGCCGTCCTCGATATGCTGCTCAAACATGCCGTATTCGTAGCGGATACCGTAGCCGTGGCCAGGATAATCGAGCGTCGCAAGCGAATCAAGAAAACACGCGGCAAGACGGCCCAGACCGCCATTGCCGAGGCCCGCGTCCGGCTCTTCGTCCTCAACAACATTGTAATCGATATGCAGCTCTTTCAGCACATCGACAATGCCGTCCTTGAGCTGTGCGTTTATCAGGTTGTTTGACAGCGCGCGTCCCATTAAAAACTCCGCCGACAGATAATACACCTGCCGCGTCGGCTTTTCTTCATATTGACGGCGCGTTTCCATCCAGCTGTCCATAATAACCTCAAACGCAGAAGCGGAAACTGCATCAAATAATTCATGCTTATTTGCCTGCGCAAGTTTCTTGCCGTACTGCCGCTTCAGACGGTCAATGAGATTGTCCTTAAATTCCTGTGCATCAAATTTCATGTGTCACACCTTTTGTCGGATTATTTACGCGGATGCAAAAAAAACATCCGCAGCGCTGCCGGTACGCCTCATGATAAATGCAAACACGGACAGCGTCAATATTTCCAAGCTGCAGCGGCGGCAGCACCGCCGCCATCCGCCGTTACTTGCCCATCAATACGGCCATTGTCTTTGCCGGCAGCACATACGCCTGCTGCGCCGAAAGCGCTTCCTCGTTTCCCGCATCAAGAATATCGCCCGGGCACGCGATGGACGTATCTATGCAGCGGTACCAGCGCGCGCCCTTGCGCGGCGGCGGCAGCTTTACCGTCGTGTCTTTATCGGACGTATTCATCATCACAAAAAAATCGTCGTCATCCATGTCAGACATGATTTCCGTATGGCTGCCGTCAAGCCTGAACGCAAGAAAATGGTTGAGCTTTGACCAGTCCGGCATCCTGCCCGTCTGGTCAAACCAGGAAATATCGGGCACGTCGTTAAACGAGTGATCCGTTCCCGCAAAAAACTCCGTGCGCCTGAATGCGGGATGCCGTTTTCTGAACGCAATCGCCTTTTTTACGAACCGGAACACATCCGAGTACCGGCTCTGCAGCGACCAGTCAATCCAGGATATGTCGTTATCCTGACAGTAGGCGTTATTGTTGCCCTTCTGCGTGCGCCGGAACTCATCCCCGGCAAGCAGCATCGGCGTTCCCTGAGACAGCAAAAGTGAAAGGATAATGTTCTTTATCTGGCGGGAACGCATCGCCTCTATCGCGCGGTTCTGCGTCGGGCCCTCGTAGCCGTAGTTATAGCTGCTGTTGTTGTCCGAGCCGTCGCGGTTCTGCTCGCCGTTTTCTTCGTTGTGCTTGCCGTTGTACGAAACAAGATCGTTGAGCGTAAACCCGTCGTGGCTCGTGATAAAGTTTACCGAGTGATACGGCTTTCTGCCCGCATACGAATACAGATCGGCGCTGCCGGCCATGCGCGTCGCCGCCGCGTTTGCCAGATGATCGTCGCCGCGCCAAAAGCGCCGTATATCGTCGCGGTAGCGGTCGTTCCATTCGGCCCAGCGCCCGCCGGGAAACGACCCCACCTGATACGCGCCGCCGGCGTCCCACGCCTCGGCGATGATTTTCGTCCTGCTCAAGATCGGGTCTTCGGCAATCCGCGACAGCACCGGCGGATCCTGAATCAGGTTTCCTTTCTGGTCCCGCCCCAGGATGGACGCGAGATCAAAGCGGAAGCCGTCCACGTGCATCTCCATGACCCAGTAGCGCAGACAGTCGATAATAAAGTTATGCACAACCGGATGGTTGCAGTTCACCGTGTTGCCGCAGCCTGAAAAGTTTTTGTAGTACCGTTTCTGCTGATCCTCAAGCATATAAAAGATGGAATTGTCAAAGCCTCTGAAGTTAATCGTTACGCCGTTTTCGTTGCCTTCCGCGGTGTGATTGAACACGATGTCAAGAATCACTTCAATGCCGTTGCGGTGCAGCTCGCGCACCATTTCTTTGAATTCGCGCACCGCTTCTTCAGGCGACTGCGCCGCGGCAAACGATATTTTGGGCGCGAAAAACGAGACGGTGCTGTAGCCCCAGTAATTGCGCAGCTGCTCCCCGGTGCGCGGGTTTACGCGCGTGTTTTCGTTTTCGTCAAATTCCTGAATCGGCAGAAGCTCCACGCTTGTAACGCCGAGCTCCTTAAGATACGGAATCTTTTCTATTAAACCGCGGTACGTGCCCGGATGCCGCACGCCGGAAGAATCGTCGGCGGTAAAGCCTTTTAAATGCGTTTCATAGATAACGCAGTTGTGCATCGGATAATTGAGCGGCTGGTCTCCGTTCCAGTCAAAATCATCGCAGATAACTACGCATTTGGGCATTCCCTTTGCCGTGCACGGCGACGCAAGCTCTATATCCATGCGGTCAGACGGCGGCTGATAAGTGGGCGGCAGATTAGCGAATATGGATACATTCGTCAGCGCCTTAGCATATGGATCAAGCAGGTAGGCATTCCGGTTAAACCGGTGCCCCTTTTCCGGCTGAAACGGGCCGTCAGCGCGGTACAGATAAAACGCTCCCGCCTCAAGACCCTGTATGCAGATATGCCACATATCGCCGGTTCTGTTTATGATTGGATCAAGCTGAAACGAATATACCGGATACTCGGCTTCAGCCGTTTCAAAAATATCAAGTGTAATTGAAGCCGCATGGCGTGAAAAGACACTGAAGTTAACACCGCCCCGGACAAGCGTGGCTCCGGCAGGAAGCGGCGTGCCCGGGGTTTTTTCGAGCGAAATCATGGTAATAACTATAACATACTCCGAAGTAAAATTACCAGAGTCTGCACCAATAA
>DXHG01000071.1 GCA_019113455.1 Candidatus Treponema faecavium
TTGGTGCTGAGTCTGCCGGTGCCTCAGGAGATACCCGATATTATTGCCTGCAATCTCACGCCGCTTGTGTTTGACACGGAGTATATCACGCTGCTTGCCCAAAAAGCGGCGGAAGCTCATGCCGTGATTCCCGTTCATCTGAAAATCGATACCGGCATGGGGCGCATTGGCTGTCCGATAGAAGAAGCGGTGCCGCTTGCCAGACTGATCGCAGGTTTTCCGTCTTTGGAACTTCGCGGCATGTGTACGCATTTTGCCGTTTCCGATTCCCTTGCACCTGACGATATCGCGTATACAAAACTGCAGTTTAACCGTTTCCGCCTTGCCGCCGACGCGGTTAAAAAGCAGGGAATAGACTGCGGCATACTGCACTGCGCCAATTCGGGGGCTGTGCTGCTGTATCCAAACATGCAGCTTGACATGGTGCGCGGCGGCATCATCACGTACGGGTACTACCCGGGCGATATAACGGCGCAGGTGCTGGAAAAAACGCGCGGCATGAGCGTGCATCTAAAGCCCGTCATGGAGCTTAAAA
Organism: Candidatus Treponema faecavium; assembly: GCA_019113455.1. GTDB lineage: Bacteria > Spirochaetota > Spirochaetia > Treponematales > Treponemataceae > Treponema_G > Treponema_G faecavium. The sequence goes on from DXHG01000071.1 coordinate 536, forward strand.
CAAAAGTTGTCTCGATTCACCGCGTGCAGGAAGGATATGCGGTTTCGTACGGACGCACGTGGACCGCACCGTGTGAAACGGAGCTTGCTGTCATTCCCATCGGCTACGGCGACGGCGTGCTCAGACGCTACGGCGGCACACTGAATGTTACGATTAATGGCAAAGCGTATCCCATCGCAGGCCGCATCTGCATGGATCAGTGCATGGTAGACTTAGGGCTTAACAGCGGAGTGCGCCGCTGGGACGATGTATCCGTTTTCGGTCCGAAAGAAGCAGGCTCGCTTTTTTCTGCGGCTGATATTGCTTCTGACAACGGCACTATTGCCTACGAAATCATCTGCACGATAAATAAGCGGGTGCCACGCGTGTTTGTGTAAATGCGCGAAAAACCGGCGCTGGAAGCGCGGGGTGCCGGCAAATATGCAATTTTCGGCAATTATACAAGAAAGGCTGTTGACTAAATTTTGCGTTTCAGATAATATACAAACCGTTGACGGTGAATTACACTGACAACAACAGCCCGGATGGTGGAATTGGTAGACACGCTAGTTTCAGGTACTAGAGCTCAATCGGGTGTGCAAGTTCAAGTCTTGTTCCGGGCAAAGAAGGCAGTGCAGACGCACTGCTTTTTTTTTACAGTGTATTACGGAGGTGATGTATATGCCTATCTATGAATATGAATGTGAATCATGCAAAAACCGCTTTGAAATACGCCAGCACATGACTGACGCGCCGCTCACTGAATGTCCGTCATGCGGCAAGCATGTCAGGCGCGTGCTCAGCGGCGGAATCGGCATTGAGTTCCGCGGAAGCGGGTTTTACGTAAATGATGCACATGCCGCATCCTGCACTGCCAAAAAGACAGGCGAGTCCTGCTGCAAAACAGGCAGCTGTAATAAATGCGGAGCATAACAGGCTGTAAAGCGTTGTATGAAGCAGCAGAACAAACCGCGTTTTTTTTGTGAATTCTGTCATGCCGAAGTGCGTCCTGACGCGAAAATCTGTACAAAATGTGGTCATTTTTTTGCTTCAGTGCGCTGCCCGCAGTGCGGCAAAGTAGGGACGCTCGAGCTGTTCAGCAACGGATGCCCCGACTGCGGATACGCGGGCGTTTCTGCAGCGCAGACTGCGCCGCGTACCGCGCCGCAGAAAAAAGCAGCGTGCAAACCTGACAGAACGGAGCGCGGCGGTTCCGACGACTCGCTGCCTAAATGGCTGTATATTGTTACCGGATGTGTTTTTGCGCTCTTATGCGCGGTTTTTTATGTTATGGGAAAAACAGGATAAAGCGGCCGCAGCGGCGCGCGGTCAGTTAAGGTACAGCTGAATCGAAAGCGGGCTGAGCGCTTTCGCAACACTGCATGAAACAGACATGATCATGCCGTCGCGTTCAAGACTCGCATCGGTAATGACGTCGCTTTCGTGCAGGTTAAAAAGTGGCTGTGCCGGATAAAACAATATGTCATGGCTTGAAATCCGTTCTACAATGCCGAATACCAGCGCATGGGTGCGCGGATGCGAAAACAGCAGATACTGTTCGCTTCTGATAGGGGCACACAATGCACGCGTTCCTAAAACAGCGTTAATGGTGGGCACGCCCTGTTCCGCGGCATCACCGATGCTGTCCGTCTGCTGTTCAGCGGTAATGTCTTCTGGCTTTATTGCGGCAATGTCAGTTATGACATCGGCTATGCGGTCTTGCGTGCAGAGACTGACATGCAGCCGTTCCGCTTCAGCAGACACGGCTTTGTCAAATGAAGAGCCGGCAAGAAAAAAACGAACAGCGCGCAGCGCCTGAGCCTGTGTTATACAGCGAACAAGCAGTTTCCAGTGATGCGGATAGTCGTCTTTACTGATAATAACAACATGAGGCGCCAGAGCTTCAAGATTGTCAATAACTTTTAACAGTGATACATAACGAATAACGGTAAAACCTCCCGATTCAAGTTCATCGGCAAGTTTTACCGCACAGGCCCCCTGTTCTGCAACAGCGAGTATAGTCATTTATTCCGTACCCAGGTTTTCTACCGTATAGTTATAAATGAGCCAGATACCGTCGCGCAGATGCACATCATAGGTATACCGTTTGCGTTCCCGGAAATTGTTGTACTGGAACCATTCGATTACGCTGACTGTGCCTTCAGCCTGAGAATAGACGGTGCGCTCTATTTCAAAACTGTCCGGTATCGAGACAATATCATTGTCCATGCGTTCCTGCATCAGATCAGCCTTGTACTGTTCAAGCATACGCTGACGTTCACGCGCAGAAGCTATGCGGTATTTCTGTCCGCGGCCGGGGTCGCGCATGAGCATCTGTTCAAGATCAATGTATAAAAAGAACTGATCCCACAAGCCTTTCTGGCGGGCAATCAGTGTCTGTTCTACTACTTTATCAGGCGCAATGTCCTGCGGCTGCAGCACGGCTACGGTGTCTGCTGCAACAGGCAGTACCGCAGACGAGGCCGCTGACGGGGAAGGGCGTACTTCAAGCGTCAGTCTGTTGGAAACGAGCGAAATATCGCGCGATTTATATAATTCGGGATACAGCGCCAAATCAACATAGTAAACAGCAGGTGTGTCTATCGCGATATAATCTTTCAGATTTTCCGTAAATGAGTATTCTTCGCCGCTTTCAAGCGCGATTTCCCTGAAATATACCGTTGCAGAGGTGGTGCGCCGCTGAACAAGCGCATCGGTCTGCGGCAATTCGCGGTTTTTTACGGTGTATACGGAAAAATCAAGACTGAACTTGCGGTCGTCGGCCAATTTAAAGCGCAGTGTTTCTGTTCCCGTGTTTGAGATTGTTACGCGCACATAGATTGGATTATCAATCGCGGAATCAGGATAGTAGATTGTCTTATCATAAAAAGCGATAGAGACATCGGCATTCTGCAAGTTGCTCGCGGAGGCAGTTTCTGTCTGGGCTGAAACTTCAGTCTCTTCAGTATTCGATGAAAAATATTGTACAGGCTGCTGGATGAGCGTCTGGTTCTGCTGCGGCAGGACTTGCACCTGCTGAGCCGAAACTAATTGAGCAAACAGCAGTGAACACGGTATAATAACGGCAAGAGTACGTTTCAAAACAGTTCTCCACAATCAGAGTATTTT
>DXHG01000072.1 GCA_019113455.1 Candidatus Treponema faecavium
AAAAGTTTGCCGATTGCAAGTGTCTCGCTGGCCGACGGCAAAATTCGTACCGGATAAACGGCAAAATGTAAATTTGCCATCGGGAAATATGTGAGTTTGTGATACAGTCTCAAATTTGCGGCTTACCGCGCAGCGGCAAGCTCCAGTGCTGCAAGAGAGAGAGGCGTCTCTCCCTCCCCAAAAAAACTTGCGCGCCCGCATATTTTTCACTATACTGAGGCAAAAGCGATAAAAGCGCTCGTTATGCAATTTTTTCAGAGAGGAGACTGCTGTGGAAGTTCGTGTCCGCTATGCCCCGTCGCCTACGGGGATGCAGCATATCGGCGGTGTGCGCACCGCCCTTTTTAACTATTTATTCGCCCGCGCAAACGGGGGCGCATTTATCCTTCGCCTTGAGGACACCGACCGTACCAGATACGGACAAGCATATGTGCAGAATCTGTTCGACACGCTTTCGTGGCTGGGCATAGACTGGGACGAAGGCCCCGACAAAGGCGGGCCCTGCGCGCCGTATGTGCAGTCCGAGCGGTTTGAGCTGTACAAGCAGTACGCACAGGAGCTCGTACAGAACGGCATGGCATATTACTGTTTCTGCGACGCGGAGCGTCTTGAACGCATCCGCACTATCCGCACGATGAATAAGATGCCGCCCGGCTACGACCGCAACTGCCGCCATCTGACGCAGGAAGAAATAGACGCGAACCTCGCGGCGGGCAAGCCGTACGTCATCCGGCTTAAAGTGCCGCTTGAGGGCGTTACCGCGTTCAGCGACGCGCTGCTCGGCGATATAGAATGGAAGAATGAAGACATAAACCCCGATCCGGTGCTGCTTAAAAGCGACGGATTCCCGACATACCATCTGGCTAACGTCGTAGACGACCATTTTATGCGCATTACGCACGTAATGCGCGCGCAGGAATGGATTCCGTCCACACCGCTGCACGTGCTCATGTATCAGGCGTTCGGCTGGCAGCCGCCTGTTTTCTGCCACCTGCCGATGGTTATGGGGCAGGACGGACAAAAGCTTTCCAAACGCCACGGTGCGACAAGCGTCAACGAATTCCGCGCGCGCGGCTACCTGCCAGAGGCGCTGCTCAACTACGTCGCCATGCTCGGCTGTTCCTATGAAGAAGGACGGGACATGTTTTCACTGCGCGAATTTGAACAGCTGTTCCGGCTTGAGCACCTGAACAAGGCGCCCGCCGTCTTTGATTACAAAAAGCTCGAATGGTTCAACGGGCAGTACATGCGCCTGTACACGGATGAACAGCTTATGCATAAGATACTGCCGTTCCTGACTGGAACCGGGGACGCGGCGCTTGAGGTAAACGCGAGCGAACAGTTTCCCGCGCCGCGCGTGGGGCCGGATGTCTCGGGCGTCAGCATTGACGGCGGCGGCGCGCTGCATGCGCAGGGGCTTTCCGACGCGGACATACGCGCCAAGCTGCTTGAAGCGATGCCGCTCGTAAAGGAGCGCCTGCACTTTCTGTGCGACGCGCCTGAAATGCTTGCGTTCTTATTTAAGGAACCTGCCGTGCCGGATGCACCGCAGCTTATCCCCAAAAAACTTGACGCGGGGCGCACAAAAGCGGTGCTTGCCGCGGCAAAAGAATTTGTGCTTCGTATAGCGGACATGGCGCACGACGACGCCGAAGCGCTTGCGCGTGCTGAAGCTGAGCGCCTCGGCGTAAAGCTCGGAGACTTTATGATGCCCATACGCATGGCCGTTACCGGAAGCCGCATCAGTCCGCCGCTCATCGGTTCAATACAGATACTCGGAGCGCAGAAGGCGGCGGAACGCATCGAACGCGCACTTGCGGTATTCGCGTGACGGCTGAACAGCGCGAGCGTATCGCCTCGTTCAAGGAGGTGCGGGAATGGAGCGAAGACGACCGCGAAACCCTGCTGCGTCTGCTTCACTCGCTTGCCGACGAGCAGTACCGCACATTTCATGCAAAGCTCATACCGGGCGCCGCACACATTATCGGCGTTAGGATGCCGATACTGCGCGCAATCGCAAAATCGATTGCGCGCGGCGACCCGCGCGGCTGTATCCGGCACTGCCGCAGGGCTGCGCACGAAGAAACGATGCTTGAAGGCATTGTTACCGGCCTGCTTGACGGCAGCGAACAGCAAAGCATTGCCGACGCGGAATATTTTCTTGACGCGATAACGAACTGGGCGCTCTGCGACTGTTTTGCAGGCGGTCTGCGCCAGATACAGCGCTATCCCGACGCATTTTTTGAGCGCGCAGGCGCGTGGTGCATGTCCGAAAACTGGTGGCACGTGCGAACGGGCCTTGTCGTGCAGCTTTCGTGGTTCTGCGGCGGCGCGTACGTCTCTGCGATACTCGAGCGGTGCAGCGCCGCCGCGCAGCGGCTTCCGCCGTACGACGGCGCGTACACGCCTGCGTACTATGTGCGCATGGCGCTCGCGTGGCTCATCGCCGAGTGCTGGGTGCATTGCCGCAGCGAGGCATACGCCTATCTTACAAGCGCAACCTGTCCGCTTGACACATGGACACGGCATAAGGCAATACAGAAAATCCGCGAATCGTTCCGTGTCTCGCCCGAAGACAAAGCACTGCTTGCCCGCCTGCGCGGCAGCGGGCAAAAAAACTTGCAATAACGCGTAAAAATACATACAATTACCGCTATGGTCTCAATAACGCCCGTTTCCGCGCAAGCGGCACAGCCGGAGCAGCATGCCGCGTTTTTTCCCGCCGCGGGAAAGCGGCAGCTCACTGAAGAAGAAACAGCAGCCCTTATCAGACAGCGGAACACCAACGCCGATATAAGCTGGCAGAACATCCTTGTTCCGCAGGAGGCAGACGCGTTTGACGCTTCCCTCATCTGGGACTGCGAGTTCAGCGGCCGCATTATACTGGGGCGGCTTACGCGCACTGTGCTTAAGTACCATGACCTTGAACTGTGCGCCGGTCTGTATCATTCATACATCGCCGATGTTGTAACAGGAGACGACGTCTGCATCAGAAACGTGCTGTATCTGGTCAATTACGCGCTTGGCAGCAGGGTTATTCTCTTTAACATACAAGAAATGAGCTGCACGCGCCACGCGAAATTCGGCGAAGGTATTCTCAAAGACGGGGAGCCCGAATCGAACCGCATCTGGATCGGCGTCGGAAACGAAAACAATGCACGCGCGGTGCTGCCGTTTGAGACAATGCTTGCCGCAGACGCGTTTATCTGGTCAAGGCGGAGAGACGACAAAGAGCTGCTCGATGCTTTTGTGAACATGACTGAAGCGGGCCGCAGCAAACAAAACAATACGATCGGCTCCATCGGCGACGATACTGTCATAAAAAACACGATACTGCTCAAAGACGTCAAAGTAGGCAGCTGCGCATACATAAAAGGCGCAAGCAAACTGAAAAATATCACGGTGTGTTCCTCGCCGGAAGAGCCGTCGCAGATCGGCGAAGGCGTTGAACTCGTAAACGGCATCATGGGCTATGCAAGCAAGGCGTTCTATCAGGCAATAGCGGTGCGCTTTGTTATCGGGCGCAACTGTCAGCTCAAATACGGCGCGCGCCTTTTAAATTCGGTGCTGGGAGACAATTCAACGGTATCGTGCTGCGAACTGCTGAACAACCTTATCTTTCCGTTTCATGAACAGCATCACAACACCTCATTCCTCATTGCAGCGACGATACTGGGACAATCGAATATCGCCGCAGGAGCGACAATCGGCTCCAACCACAACTCGCGCAGCCCCGACGGCGAAATATACGCGGGCAGAGGATTCTGGCCAGGGCTCTGTTCAGACTTTAAGCATAACAGCCGTTTTGCGTCGTTTACGCTCGTATCAAAAGGCTCGTATCAGAACGAACTCAATATCGGCTATCCGTTCTCGCTCGTATCGATAGACAGTACAGAACAGGCGGTGCACATCATTCCGGCGTACTGGTTCTTGTACAATATGTTTGCAATCGCGCGCAATAATGCCAAGTTCCGCGCACGCGACAAACGCGCCGTCAAAGACGTGTATATCGAAACAAATCCGCTTGCGCCCGACACCGTGCAGGAAATCATGCACGCGCTTAACCGCATCATTGTGCTTACCGCGCGCTATCTCAAAAACACCGACCCGCTGTATGCCGGTATCCGCTATGATATATCGCAGAAAGCAAAGGATTTTCTGCATCAGCACCCTGACGCCGATATAGAGCTCTTTGACCCGCAGTGCCAGAAACGTTTCGGCGCACGCATTCTCAAAGCGCCGCAGGGATACCGTGAATACCGGCGCGTCGCAAAGTATTTTGCCGTGTCAGCGCTGCTGGAATACTGCACGGAGCGCGGGCTTCCGGTACTCTCCGGCGGCACGCTCGCGCACATCAGAGAGATTCCGCTCTACACGGAATGGGAAAACGCCGGAGGACAGGTTATACCTTCGGCATTAATCGAAGACCTGTACTCGATGATAAAAAACGGTGAAATACGCACCTGGAACGATGTGCACGCGTTCTATGCGGCGTGCCAGGAAAATTACGTCAAATACAAAACACGTTACGCGCTCTCTATCCTTGAGACGCTCTACGCAAAGCCGATAGCGCAGTTCAGCGCGGCGATATACCGCGACATATGCAGCGACGTCGCCGCCGTTTCCGCCTATATGTACGAATCTGCCGTTGAATCGCGCAAAAAAGACTATACGGACTATTTCAGGACAATCACGTTCCGCAGCAAAGAAGAAATGACTGCCGTATTGGGAACGCTCGACACGAACGAGTTCCTCTGCCAGCTCAAAAAAGACACGGAAGAATTCAGCAGCAGACTGCCGGTATTCTTTGCCGAACTGCTGCACGACTGACACGCACATAACCGCAGAAGTCGGCCCGTTTGGCGCCCTGTTCCAAACAAGCCGGCAGCAAAAGCATTACCGCACGTGCAGAAAGCGGCATATACTCTGCACGCTGCGCATGCAGCGCCGGATTTGCAGTGTGCTGCGGGGTGTTTTTCGTGTTTGCACGCGGGCTTTTTTCTTTCTTATTCTCTATAATTCGATTTTCTGGGGCGGGGGGAGGCACCGCTTCTTCAGAGGCGTTGTTTCTCTCCCGCACCAGCCCACCCTCTCTTCCAGCACTGTGCGATACAGGCGCGAGTTTTGGAGCCGCACTCCAAAACTTGGCAGTTTCCGCAGAAGAATAAGCCTGTGTTCATACGCTGCGTGCCTGTAAACAAAGTAAATGCCGATACCCTGCGCCGCAAGCACTCCCTCTTGCATAATTCTTTTGTCTTTTGATATAGTAAAAGCACTGCATTATTTATACAGAACAAAGAGGTATGCCATGATCGTGATGAAATTCGGCGGATCGTCGGTAGCGAACGCACAGCGGATCAAACATGTTTCTTCTATTATACAGTCATATGCCGCGCAAAAACCAATCGTCGTGCTTTCTGCAATGGGTGACACGACAGACCATCTGCTTGAGGCAGCCGAACGTGCCGTGAACGGGACAGTGGACATGTCGCGCATAGAAACGCTGCACCGCAGCACGGCAGAGGAGCTTGGCATACAAACGGATGAGATAGAGCCGCTTTTGGCGGAACTCAAAACGCTTCTTACTGGCATTTCTATGCTGCGCGAGCTCACCAAGCGTTCCCGCGATTATCTTGTTTCATTCGGGGAGCGCATGTCCGTGCGGCTTATGGCAGCGTGGCTTAACACGCAGTCGGTACCGGCGCGCGCCTGCGATGCGTGGGATATCGGCTTTGTCTCCGATTCCCGCTTTATGTCGGCAGAACTGCTTGATTCCGTGTGGCAAGCGATACCCGCCGCGCTCGCGCCCTACACGGCCGGAAGCGACAATCGTATTCCCATCGTTACCGGCTTTATCGCCAAAGACACAAACGGATACATCACGACGCTCGGACGCGGCGGCAGCGATTTAACCGCAACGATGATCGGCGCCGCAGTGCGCGCAGATGAAGTGCAGACATGGAAAGACGTTGACGGCATACTGACCGCCGACCCGCGCATCGTGCCTGACGCGCGCACGGTGCCTGAAGTTACGTACGACGAAGCGGCGGAGCTCGCATATTTCGGCGCGCAGGTGCTGCACCCAAGATCGATGGCGCCGTGCCGCAAAACAGGAACGCCGGTACGCGTCAAGAATTCGTATAATATGTCGTTTGCCGGTTCCGTTATCGTTGAACACCATACCGGTCCGTGCGGTCCCGTCCGCGCGATTACGTCAGTGCAGCGCATCTGCGTCATAGATATTGTATCCACCCGTATGCTCGGCGCGTCCGGTTTCCTCGCGCATATTTTTAACCAGTTCCTGAAATGGGACATCAGCGTGGACATGGTCGCTACGAGCGAGGTGTCCGTATCGCTTACGGTTAAGACTGACAAGGACTTATCGGGGCTGCTTGAAGACTTAAGCCGTGTTGCCGAAGTGCGCTGCAAAGAAAACAAGGCTATCGTTACCGTCATCTGCGACGTCTCCCACTCAAGCACACTGCTCGCAAAAGGATTCGCGGCGCTCGCAGAAGCCGGCGTCAACGTGCAGATGATAAGCCAGGGTGCATCAAAAGTGAATATCAGCATGGTATGCGATAATTCCGAAGCGGCGCATGTCGTGCAGACGCTGCACACGGCGTTTTTCGCGTGAACGGACGAGCCAGGCGCAGCCCCGCAAACGCGGCGCAGTATGCGCAGGAATAAAACCGCTCTTTTGCATGAGCACAGATAAGGAGAAACAGCATGAAAATCGCTCTTGTCGGGTATGGACAGATGGGGCATATGATACAAGCCGCAGCACGCCAGCGCGGCCATGACGTAGCCGTAACGATAGATACCGCCGCTCCCGACGCGGATGTACGGATACCGGCGGCTGACGCGGAGGCGCTTGCCGCCGCGGTGCTGCAAAGCGGGGCACAGGGCGTTATCGAGTTTACGCATCCAAGCGCAGTGCTGCATAACATACGGGCGCTGCTGCCGCTTAAACTTCCGCTTGTTGTCGGTACGACCGGCTGGGCTGACAGCGCAGAAGAGATACGGAATCTTGCCCGCTCATGCGGCGGCACGGTGCTTCATTCATCTAATTTCTCAGTCGGCGTGCAGCTGTTCTTTCAAATAGTCTCGCAGGCAGCGGCGCTGCTTGCGCCGTTTGACGAATACGACTGCGCTGTTTGGGAAAGCCATCACACAAAAAAGGCGGACAGCCCTTCCGGCACCGCGCTTGAGATAGCAAAGCGCATATTGGCGCAGCTGCCGGACAAAACAGAAATGGCAGCAGGAAATTTCAGCGGGCGCCCGCAGAAACACCAGCTCCAAATTGCAAGCACCCGTGTCGGAAGCGTTCCCGGCACGCATACTGTCTGGTTTGACTCCGCCGCGGATACTATCGAGCTTACGCATACCGCGCGTTCCCGCGAGGGCTTTGCGTCAGGCGCGGTGCGCGCACTTGAGGGCCTTGCCGCACGCCTTGCAGACGGAACGCTCGCGCCCGGCGAGCTCTATGATATAACAGACGTGCTCTGAATACGGGCAATTACGCCCATGACTGCGCGGCTTGTATTGTATGCAGATTGCCGCTGCACAGCGATTCAAGATGCAGATGCAGTTCGTAGGGCGTAAAATCCCACCATTTGAGCCGCAAAAGATACGCCGTCAGTTCCGAATCAAAGCGGTTTCTGATATGGCGGGCGGGATTGCCGCCGACAATCGTATACGGCGCAACGTCTTTTGTTACCGTTGAATTTGCACCAATCACCGCGCCATCCCCGATATGCACGCCGGGCATAATAGTCGCGTTCTGCCCTATCCATACGTCGTTTCCGATGACCGTATCGCCCTTGATCGGCAAATCGGCAAGCGCAGGCACGGTGCGCTCCCAGCCGCCGCCGAACAAATTGAACGGGTACGTGGTAACGCTGCACATGCGGTGATTCGCCCCGTTCATAATAAACTCAATTCCCTTTGCAATGGCACAGAACTTTCCGATTATCAGGGAATCGCCGTAAAACGCATAGTGATGCGTAACGTGTTCTTCAAACAATTCCGCTCCGTCGGGATCGTCATAATAACTGTAATCGCCGGCAATGATGTTCGGTCTTGTGATGCAGTTTTTAATAAAACAGATGCGTTTGAGCCCGGGAACAGGGTACAGCGCATCAGGATCCGGCCCAAGCCGCACGCTTTGACGTGCTTTTTCCTCAAGCTGTTCCATAAAACGGCGTTTTTGCGCGGCATACAAAGCGCTGTCAGACGCGCAGTGCTTTTTCAGCGCCGTATACGCCGCGCGTTCTGCCGCGTGAGCGCGCAGATAGTCACGCGTCATCAGATGCCGGTCTATATTTGCCGCGTCGTTCTGTGCAAACACATACAGCTGATACGAGCACGCATCGCTTCCAGCGCGCACATACCGCCTGCCTGAAACGCCGTACGCTCCCTTGTCCTCATACCCCGCCTGTGCAAACACCGCATCTGCGATTGTGCAGCCGTCCACGCTCCGCACAATCGCCAACATATCGATACAGGGAACTGCCGCAAGATCAGGCACGGCGGTGCTGCCAATGTGGTATACGCGCAGACAGTTATCTCCAAATATCCGGCGCAATAGCGGCGCTTCCTGAACAAAAAGCCTGTTCCATGCGGCGCTGTATTCAGTTACTGCAGCGTGTTCACTCATTCCTTCTTTCCCTTTATGCAAGCAAGCCGCCGGTATGACGGCGGCGGTATTTCCAAGCGGCAGCACACCGCTTGGAAATACCGCGTAAACTTTACTGCTCTGCAGAAAAGCCCAGATCGTCAAGCGCGCTCACGGCAGTTTTTACACAGCCTTCATCGCCTGAAACCGTTACCGTTTTGGCATCAAGCGAAACGGTAAAATCAAGTTTTTCCTCGTTCAGGCGATTCGTGATGCGTTCCACACATTTATTGCAGTGCATTTCAGGAACGTGCAATACAGTTGACATATATATACCTCCATGCTGCCGGTCAGCGCATAGCTGCTTTTCACCGGCGGTTTGTAATATATCAGACAGCGCCTGCCGCAGTCATGACAGCGGCGGCAGATGCATATCTTTACTTCATGTACCGCTGGAACACGGCGATAAGTTCTTCAACCTTTTCCGTGCCGCCGTTTTTCAAATCGTCTGCGACGCACGTGCGCAGGTGATCGCTGAGCAGTATGCAGCTGAATGACGAAAGCGCCGCGTGAGCCGCCGACACCTGTATCATAATATCCATGCAGTATGCATCGTTTTCTATCATGCTGCGGATGCCGCGCAGCTGCCCTTCTATCCTGCTCAACCGGTTGAGCAGCGCCCGGTGTTCTTCCGGCGTCCTGATTTTCTTGCGTTCACAGCAGCAGCCTTCTTTGGCAGCGTCTGCTGCGGCAGATGCGTCGGCACATGACTCAGCGTTTGACTCGGTATTTACCGCCGGATTCTCATTTTCATTCATTACAGCCTCCTACAGTTTATACAATCTCAGCCGCAGCGCGTTGCTGACGACGCAGACGGAACTGAGTGACATCGCAAATCCGGCAATCATCGGCGTAAGCAGGATGCCGAACGCGGGAAACAGCACGCCGCAGGCAACGGGAATACTTATCGTATTATAGCAGAATGCCCAGAACAGGTTTTCTTTTACGTTGCGGATCGTCAGCCTGCTCAAGCGCACGGCGCGCACAGCATCCCGCAGATCGGACTTCATCAGGATAATGTCTCCTGATTCTACCGCGATGTCGCTGCCGCCTCCCATCGCAACGCCGGTATCGGCCTGTGCAAGGGCTGGAGCATCGTTAACGCCGTCTCCCACCATCATCACGGCATAGCCTTCTTTCTGCAGTCCTTCTACAACGGCGGCCTTGTCCTGCGGCAGCACCTCCGCTATGACGCGGTCTGCCCCAATCTGAGCGCCGATATACTCGGCGGCAGCTTTATTGTCTCCGGTAAGCAAAATAACCGTGTAGCCAAGCTGCTTAAACCGCGCGACGGCATCGGCGCTTGTTGGACGGACAATATCGGCAACGGAAATCAGCCCCAGCAGCCGCTCCTCATCAGCGACATAGATAAGCGACTGCCCCTGCGATGCACAGCGTTCCGCCGTCTGCGCAAACGCAGAAATATCGATGTGATTATGTTCCATGAGCCGGCTGTTTCCGGCAAACACGGTGCGGAGCACCGGTTCCTCACCTTTCTGCACCCAGATCGGACACGCCGTTCCGGTGTTTTCGCGCATCTGCGCGCGGATGCCCTCTCCGGGAATATTCGTAAAAGACACCACCGTATACGCATCGCTCACGCCGTCTGCACCGGCCTTTTCAACGACGGCTTTTGCAAGCGGGTGCTCCGACACCGCTTCGGCGGCAGCTGCAGCGGCAAACACGGCGCCTGTCTCAACGCCGTCGGCGGCATACACGCCCGTTACCTGCGGCTTTCCTTCCGTTACGGTGCCGGTTTTATCGAGCACGACGGCGGTCGTTTTTCCGGCAAGCTCAAGCGCTTCCCCGCTCCGCACCAGTATGCCGTTTGCCGCTCCCAGACCGGTTCCCACCATAATCGCGGCAGGCGTCGCAAGCCCCAGCGCGCACGGGCACGCGATAACGAGCACCGACGTGATAATCCGCAGCACAAACGACACATCCGCACCGCAGAGCGCCCATATGCCGCCTGCGAGCACAGCGATTGCCATAACCACCGGCACAAATACGCCCGCAACCTTATCTGCGAGCTTTGACACGGGGGCTTTCTTTCCCTGCGCATCTTCCACCAGCGCAATTATTTTAGAAAGCGTCGTGTCCTGTCCTACCCGCGTTATCGAAATGCGCAGCGCTCCGTTTCCGTTGATGCTGCCGCCGGTAACGGGAGAACCAGGCGCTTTTTCAACGGGGAGGCTTTCTCCCGTCAGCATAGACTCGTCCACGCCGCCGCTGCCGTCTTCAACAACACCGTCAGACGGAATACGCATACCGGGCTTTACGAGCACGATGTCCCCCGGCTTTAATTCGGCACTGGGAATCTCTCGAACTGCGCCGTTTTCCCACAAAAGCGCCGTTTCCGGCGCGAGCTGCATCAGCTTTGTGATGGCGCTTTTCGTTTTGCGCTTGCTTCTGCCTTCAAGATACTTTCCCGTCTTTACAAATGTGATAACGACCGCCGCCGATTCATAGTACAGACCGTGAGCGAGCGACGGAAACTCTGGCAGCAGAAACGTCAGCACCAGACTATACACAAATGAACACGCGCTGCCTACTGCAACGAGTGAATCCATGTTGGGACTGCCGTGAAACAGCGCGCGGAAACCATTGATAAAAAACGAGCGGCCAAAATACAGCACCGGAATTGTGCATAAAAGCTGCACGAGCGCAAAGTTTGTCGGCCTCGTATGCATACTAAGCAGCTCAGGAAGCGGGAGCGGAATCGGCAGCATCGAACCCATCGACACATAGAGCAGCACAGCAGAAAACACCCATGCGCCAAGCAAATCAAGCCGCGCAGCCTTGTCTTCCGCTGCGTCGCGCGCCTGTTCTGCGGCAAGGGCAGACTGCGCAGACTCAGACTGCGCGGCGGCGGCCTGCGGCTGCACGTGCAGCTTGCAGCCGAAACCTGCTTTCTGCACCTTTGTGATAATCAGCTCAGGCGTTACCTTTGTTTCATCATATACTATCGTCATCCGGTTCATCGTCAGATTAACGTCGCTGCGGTTCACGCCGTCGATTTTGCGCGTAACCCGTTCAACGGCGCTGCTGCACGCGGCGCACGACATGCCGGCTATATCATAGACTTCTTCTTTCATCGCTATACCTCTTTGCGGTATTTATATACCCTATTCACGTATTATGCAAGAGCGGCAAAGCATATTCTTACGGATTTTTCTCATTTTGCAATTTTCTGTAACCGTTCTCCCCGACAGCGGTTTATAGAGTGTTGCCGGAATGACAAACACCGGCAGGCGCACACTATATGCGCAAGCAACAACACACCGCAGTTTCTTGTGAAAGAACAACAAACACGTTCTTTCTCGTTTTCTGCATCCTCCTCTCCTTTTTAGCAGCCTGTAAAGTTTTTACAGGCTGCTCTTTTTATGCCGCATTGAGCGCGCGGACAGTACAAAAAAGGCCGCGCACTTTTCAAATACACGGCCTTTCAGCAATCAGCATACAGTATGCGGTTATCTTTTTCTCACCAGCAGCTTGCGGATAACGTCAACCGGATACATCGTAAGAGCGGCGCACACAACCATGATCCAGCCGCGCGCGTCAAACGGCATACAGCTGAATACGGAACCGATAACGCCGCCGACAGACACGAGCAGCGCCTGCACGAGAATAATAATCAGCCACATTTTAATGAACATGGGATTCTCTTTGATATGCTCAAAGATATTCGGACTGTCGCTTCTCACGTTAAACGCGTTCACCATAAACGCAAACACAAACATGCAGAAAAATCCCGTGTACAATTCAGCCTGTGTGTCAAAGAAACTTGCGACAATCGGCAGCTTAAACCACAGGATGCTCAATACTGTAAGCCATGCCCCCATAACGCCGATCTGCACGGCCATCGGCTTGCTTACGATGCTTTCATCGCGGCGGCGCGGCTTGTCGCGCAGATATTTTTTCAGCGCCGGTTCTGTTGCAAACATGATAGACGCGAGGCTGTCCATGCAG
>DXHG01000073.1 GCA_019113455.1 Candidatus Treponema faecavium
GTATTCCCCACAAAAAAAGCCAGAGCACAAGCCATAAAAAACCGAGCGCCCCCTTTATCCAGCAGCCAAGCCCGATAAAAAACGATTCAAGCCCTGCTGTTTCCCTGTTGCAGGAAAAATCAAGAAAGAAGCGGAATGTCCCCAGCTGTATAATGCCGATGACAGCAAAAACCGCAAGCACATATATGAGCCCTGCCTTTGAAGCATACGGCACGGCACCGGCAAGCAGCTGGTCAGATACAGCCAGAAAGAAACACACCGCACAGCATACCGCAGACACCATAAGCGGATATTTCCAGTACCCTTTCAGCGCCGCGCGCGCTGCGCGCTTATACCCCACACGATCAAACATGCTGTTCTCCCTGTTCCGCTTCGCGCAGCAGCTCGCTGTAATACCGCGCCTCCACGGCAGAACGCGAAACGCCGCAGCGCGCAAGCACCGTATGCAGCTCAGAGACGGCGTCGGTTACCCGCTGTGCGCCCGCGCCGTCGGAAAGAATCTCAAGCTCAATAAACGCGCCCAGACGCTCCACATCGCAGAGCTCGATGAGCACCGTATCAGTCTTCCATTGGCGCGCGCGTTTGTGCTTGCAGAACTCCGGTGCAAAGCCGTCGTCGCGCAGAAACGCCTCAAACGCAGTACGGCTGTCAATGTGAAACTCCTGTTCGTCGTTCACTTCATATGCCGCGCCGTCATTGCTCCGGCGTGTTTCCTTACGTTTGTACGTTACCGCGCACCGCACATCGCCGCCGCGTGTTTCTTCCCTGATGCGGATGGAAATCCGCTGTTCCGGCTGTCCGGTAATAGTACGCGTCCAGTACGTATCGTGCTTATCGCAGCTGCCCAAAAACTCGGCGAACGTCCGTACCTGGGCTTCCGTCTCCGCAATCGAGGCGATGCGGGCTTTCAATTCAATTTCATACATCGCCGCGCGCCGTTATGATTCAACCCAGTCAACCAGAGCGGAAAACTCCCTGCGCGATTTTTCACGCAGCTTGTCGCCTTCTTTGGGGTAGCCGACCGCGATGACAAGATGTATCCGTCCCGAACAGCCGCACGCTTTGGCAAGCTTCTTCTGATCAAACCAGCCGAGAATACAGGTGCCGAGCCCCTGCGCGGCGGCCTCCGCCGTAAAATACGCGGCGGCAATGCCGATGTCGTTAGACTTAAAATCCTGCCGCTTGACGGCAGCCCCGATACCGGCAGTCAGATTATACGGCGCCTCGCTCACAACCACAAACACCGGAACCTCGTTCGTCCACGGGTTCATTCCCATGCCCTGCGTACACGGCGCGATGCGCTTCGCCGCATCTCCGATGCACACCGTAAAATGCCACGGCTGACTGTTGCACGCGGAAGGCGCAAGCCGCGCCGCCTCAAGACACGCGACAAGTTTTTCGCGTTCAACGCTCCTGCTGCCGTCATACACGCGCGTACTCTGACGGCTGCGCGCGATAGAAAGAAAATCCATAGCTGCCCTTCTTTACTTACTTCTATACTGTATTGCTGCGGTTTCCCTACCCGCTTTCTTAAACTCTGCTGCCGTGCATATATGCACGCACGCTCTACTATACCGCAAAGCGCGCACAAAGAAAACAGCCCCGCCGCTGCACATGCAGTGCCAGATTGCAGTTCACAGCGAAAAAAACACCGCGCAGGCAGCCCTGCCTGCTGTACCAAACCGCCGGAACGCCGTATACTTACCAGAAAAAAGACACGGACGGAGGACACAATGGATGCGGACATCACCATCAGGCATGAACGGCCTGCCGAGTATCGGCACGTGGAATCAATCATCAGACAGGCGTTTTACAATCTTTACATCCCCGGCTGCGTTGAGCACTATCTGGCGCATGTCATGCGCAGCCACGCCGATTTTATTCCAGAACTCGATTTTGTCGCGGAACGAAACGGCGCCGTTATCGGCAGCATCATGTACACAAAAGCGTCGCTTATAAGCGAAGACGGCGCGGCCGTACCGGCGGCAACGTTCGGACCGGTGTGCATCGCGCCGGAATATCAGCGCCGCGGATACGGCACCGCGCTTATCGAGTACTCACTGCGCCGCGCTGCAGAACTCGGCTATGAGGCAATCGTGATATTCGGCAGCCCTGCAAACTATGTGGGCCGCGGGTTTAAAAGCTGCGCGCGCTTTGGCGTGCGCACGGAAAACGGGCTGTATCCTGCGGCAATGCTCGTAAAAGAACTGCGTGCGGGCGCGCTTTGCGGCCGCCGCTGGACATACCGGCAGAGCCCGGTCATGGACGTTGATACGCAGGAAGCCGAACGGTATGACAGCACACTGCCCGCGATGAAAAAGGAAATTCTTGCAAGCCAGGAAGAATTCTATATTCTGAGCCGCGCAGCGCTGCCGCCTGACACGGCAGATACGTAACAGGCGCAGACGGCGCGGCACCCGACAGCCCTTTATTCAAGCGGCGCAAGCGAGTGGCGGCCCTTGCGGTACTCATTGGGCGTGCAGTGAAACGCCGCACGGAACATTTTGGCAAAATACGCCGGGGAATTAAAGCCGCACGCGTAGCCTGTCTCGCTTATGGAGTGCGTCTGCGACATGAGCATAAACGCCGCCTGACGCAGGCGGTAATCGATGAGATATTCCGAAGGAGCTGTGTGCAGCGCCCGCTTAAAACAGCGGAAACACTCGCTTTCGCTGATATTCGCGGCAGCGGCAATATCGGCAGTCGTAATGCGCTCCCCATAATGCTCCTGAATAAACTCAAGCATCTTTTTTATCCGCTGTTCGTCCTGCTGCTTGTCGAGCACCATCTCGGGGTTAAAAATGCGCGCGGTGAGGATCACCTTCTGCCACAGTTCAGCCGCGCACGCGAGCACGAGCAGCTCATAGCCTGTTTCCTGCCGGTCAAACAGCGTCTGCACCTGCTGCATCAATTCGTACACGCGGTTTCCCGGCTGCATGACCGGCGTGAACACCAGATACGGCACGCTCTGCGGCGAATGGTAGGGGCGCATATATTTCAAATCGAATACGCTGCCCGGAAAACCGGCAATAAACTCAGGATAAAACAGCAGGCTCACACTTGAACACTCGCAATCGGGAGACGCGGCAAACGAATGGATACTGCCCGCGTTGATGAACATGCTCATGCCCTCGTGCATCTCATATTCAAGCCCGGAGCAGTTGACGAACATCCTCCCTTCCGTTACCAGCAGCAGCTCCATTTCCTGATGCCAGTGCCACGAGATAAACGGCTGCACATACACAGAAACCGTGCGCCGGCGCATCCTGCACGCAAACAGCGGCATCGATTCCCGCGCCGCGTCCGACGAACCGGTCGTTTCTTCCCGCTGTTCATACTGGTTCTGCATAATTTCTTCTCCTTCTGGGCGCCGGCGTTTACGCCGCACGTATCGCGCGTGCACGCGCCGGATTCTCAGAACACTGCGGGAATCTT
>DXHG01000074.1 GCA_019113455.1 Candidatus Treponema faecavium
CCGGATAAACGGCAAAATAAAATTTAGCCATCGGCAAATTTTTATTTTATACACGGCAATTTTTTTATCAGCCGCCAAAGACGTGCCGGTTTGCAGCTGCGTGATCAAACCGAAACTTTGCGGCCGGAACAGCAAAGAACCCCCTCAGCCGCAAACTGACAAAAACACCTCTCCTCCGCGGAAGCCTCTCAAAGAAAACAAACCCGCGTGCACACGCAGAAAAAACACCACCGCAGGGGAAACTGCAAAAAACAAAGCGCGCGTGCAAGCGCAAAAACCACCCACAGCGCGGCAATCGTTTTTCCAGGAAAAAACAATTTTTTTCCCATAAATGAGAATTCCTGTGATATAATAAGAGCGCTATAGTTTGTGGAGGAAACATCGATGACGACAATCACTGTTTGCATGGGAAGCTCCTGCTTCAGCCGCGGAAACGCGCTGATTGCAGAAGTTATCCAGCGCTATGTTGACGAACATAATCTTTCTGATTCCGTGAGCGTGCGCGGCTGCCTGTGCGACGGAAACTGCAAAGACGGCCCCAATATCCGCATAAACGGAAAGCTGTTTACGCAGGTAACACCCGAAGGGCTTGATCAGCTGCTCGCCCGTGAACTATCCGCAGGAGGAGCGTAATGAACTTTCAGTATCCTATCTATACCGAACCAACCGAGTGCCAGGACTGCTACAAATGCATACGCTGCTGTCCGGTTAAATCTATCCGCGTGGAAAACGGGCACGCCAAAGTCATTTCTGAACTGTGCATCTCGTGCGGCGAGTGCGTTATCCACTGCCCATCGCACGCCAAGCGCGTACGCGAAGACTACGGGCGCATCAGCCAGCTCATGCAGATAAAAGACAAAGTGTATGTGTCTATTGCGCCGTCGTTCATCTCGGAATTCCCGGAATACAGCCCGGCTCAGATTATTCAGGCAATACACAAGCTCGGATTCGCAGGCGTATCCGAGACGGCGCTCGGTGCGGATCTCATATCGGCAGAGCTTGCCGAAGAGATTTCAAAGGCAGCGCAGGACCCGAACGGGCAGAAGCTCTTTTTGTCTTCCGCCTGTCCTGCCGTCGTTGAGTTTATCAAACTCTATATGTCCGAATACGCCCCGTACATCACTGACATCGCGTCGCCGCTGCTTGCGCACGCGCGTTATCTGCGCAAAACATACGGCAGCGACATCGGCATTGTGTTTATCGGCCCGTGTATCGCAAAAAAGCGGGAATCCGACCTCTGGAATGAGATAGACGTTGCCATCACGTTCCGCGAATTCAGAAAAATGCTTAAAGAAGCCGGTATTGAACTTAACCGCTTCAGCAAAAGCGCCGACGCGGCGTTTATTCCCCGGCGCGCGGCAAAGGGTGCGCTGTTCCCCGTTGATGGCGGCATGATAACAACGATGGAACAGTACAATCCGCTTGAAAACGTGCGCACGATGGTTGTCTCAGGCATTACCGAAATACGCGATGCGCTGCACGGGCTTGATATAAAAAGCCTCTCCGCGCCGCTTTTTATGGAACTGCTTTCGTGCCCGGGCGGCTGCGTAAACGGTCCCGGCACGGCAGGAACGGCGGCGGGCGCGATACGGCGCGTGGAGCTTTTCTCGTACGCGGACTCTGCAGAAAGCCGCCTTGACGACGCAACGCGCGCTGAGTCTCCTGAACTTGCCGGAACGCTTCCGGTAACGCCGGTGCAGACGACAGCGCACACGGAAGAAGAAATCCGCAGCGCGCTGCGTTCCGTCGGAAAGTACATGGCCGCCGATGAGCTTAACTGCGCAAGCTGCGGCTACGACACGTGCCGCCAGTTTGCCGCCGCGATGCTTGACAACCGCGCCGAAAAAACGATGTGTGTCTCGTACATGCGCAAGCTTGCACAGAAAAAGGCAAACGGCCTTATTCAGGCAATTCCCAGCGGCGTCGTTATTGTGGACAAGAACCTGAATCTTGTGGAATGCAATCTCAATTTCGCACGGCTCATGGGCAAGGACGTCGTTGAGATGTTTGAAGCCAAGCCTGGCCTTGAGGGCGCGGACCTCACAAAGATCACAAGCGCTTCGCGCTTCTTTGCCGATGTGCTTGCGATGAACGGCCCCGACGTCATAGAGCGCGAAATACGCGACGGCAAAAAAATCTTCCATATAACGGTGTTTGAAATAGAAAAAGAAGAAATAGCAGCGGGCGTTGTAGAGGATATAACCGCGCCGCAGATTCAGCGCCGGCGCACCGTAAGCCAGGCGCGCAAAGTTATAGACAAGAACCTTGCCGTCGTGCAGAAAATAGCGTTCCTGCTCGGCGAAAACGCCGCCGAAACGGAATCGATGCTGAATTCCATCATTGATTCGTACTCCGACGACGAAGAGGATCAGTAGCATGGAGACGATGATTGCAAAAAAGCCGGCCGTATCGCAGAAAGACCTGTCCGAAACGTTCATCGAAGTAGGGCACTTTCAGATATGCAAGTACCGCCAGCACACGCCCGGGGATATTTTTCTGTCTGAAAAGAACCAGGCTGACGGGCGCGTTATCACGGCGCTGTCTGACGGCTTAGGCTCGGGCGTCAAAGCCGGCGTACTCGCAACGCTCACCGCAACGATGGCGACAAAGTTTATTGCGAACGACATTCCGATTAAGCGCGCGGCGGAAATTATCATGAACACGCTGCCGGTCTGCAAGGAACGCGGCATCAGCTACGCAACATTCACGCTTGTAGACATAGAGCCGAGCGCGACTGTGCGCATCATGGAGTACGACAATCCGCCGTATGTGCTTATCCGCAAGGAAACAATCGTTGAGCCGATAAAGGACATGACCGCGATTGAACGCAAGGACAAGTCTACCGCGCCCAAGCGCGAAGCCGTTTTGCAGTACTCAGTGTACGGCGCAAAGCCGGGCGACCGCCTGATATTCTTTTCTGACGGAGTAACGCAGGCGGGTATGGGTTCTCCGTGCTTTCCGTTCGGCTGGGGGCACCCCAACGTACAGACGTTTATCCTTGACCGCATCAACAGCCAGCCCGACATCAGCGCGCGCGACCTTGCCCGCGCTGTCGTGCAGGAAGCGGTCATGCACGACGGCTACAAGGCAAAAGACGACATCACCTGCGGCGTCGTTTATTTCCGCCGCCCGCGGGATCTGCTCATTATGACCGGGCCGCCGGTGCACCCCGAAAGCGATTCCGATATAGCGCGCATCTTTTCGCTGTTTGACGGGCAGAAAATCATCTGCGGCGGCACGACCGCCAATATCCTTTCACGCGAGCTCAACCGGCCGATACAGGTCGTGCTCAAGGACTTTGACGCAAAGATACCGCCCGCCTCCGAGATGGAAGGCGCCGACATGGTAACCGAAGGCATTATCACGATGGGCGCGGTATCCGAGATACTTGAAAACGACGGCAACATGGAAGGCTTAAACAGAACCGCCGCCACCAAAATGGTCGAAATGCTTCTTAACAGCGACCGCATCTGGTTTGTTGTCGGCACAAAGATAAACGAGGCGCATCAGGACCCCAATATGCCCGTAGAGCTTGAAATCAGACGAAATGTCGTAAAAAAGATTGCGTCTTTGCTTGAAGAACGGTATCTTAAAGAAGTTCATATTCAATATTTCTGACAGCGCTGGAGCGGGGTATGCTCTGCGCTGCCGCTTTGAGGAGTGATAATTATGGAAAAGATTTCTGTTTCAATCTGCACGGGAACAGCGTGTTTTGTGATGGGCGCGTCCGAGATTCTCCTTATCGGGGAACAGCTGCCGCCTGAATTAAAAGACCGCGTTGAGATTGAAGGCGTTACGTGCTTTGAGAACTGCAAAAACCCGCAGTGCGGCAAAGCGCCGTTCGTAAAGGTAAACGATGAGATTGTCGAAAGCGCCACGCTGATTTCCGTGCTTGAAAAGATACAGCAGGTCGCCGCCGCGCAGCAGTAACAATCAATACAAAGGGGAGTATATACAATGCTTAATATCAACAACAACGCCGCGCAGCTTAAACGCGAGATATTAGTGCGCATCGCTAAACTGCAGCTTGAAGGCAGGCTGGAAGAGGGCGTGCACTATATTCCGCGCGAAATGGCGCCGCAGGGAAGCGAACCGATACGCTGCTGTATTTATCATGACAGAGAAATACTGCGTATGCGCGTCATGGCGCGCTTAGGATGCAGCGTAGAAGACTATGACGATGACAAGCCGCTTGCCGCATACGCAAAAGAAGCGCTTGAGCGCGAAAAACCCACGTGGCCGATGCTCACGGTTCTCGATGAGGCGTGCAACGCCTGTGTCCGCTCGCACTACATGGTTACAAACGCATGTCAGGCGTGTCTTGCGCGCCCCTGCGTAATAAACTGCGCGAAAAAAGCGATACACATTGAAAACCGCCGCGCGCATATCGATTCCGATACATGCGTAAACTGCGGCTTATGTATGCAGAACTGCCCGTATCACGCAATCATAAAGATTCCAGTACCCTGTGAAGAGGCGTGCCCCGTCGGCGCGATTTCAAAAGACGAAAACGGCAAGGAGCGCATCGATTACCACAAATGTATTTTCTGCGGCAACTGTATGCGCGAGTGCCCGTTCGGCGCCATGATGGATAAAGGCCAGCTTGTTGACGTTATCCGGCGCATCATGGACGGCAGGAACGTCGTCGCGATATACGCTCCGGCTATCGGCGCGCAGTTCCGCGCGAGCGCAGGCCAGCTTTCGGGCGCGTTAAAGCAGGCGGGCTTTTCAGACGTTATCGAAGTAGCGCTTGGCGCAGACGTAACCGCCGACAACGAAGCAAAGGAATTTGAAGAGCGCATGGAGCGCGGCGATAAAATGATGACCACGTCATGCTGCCCGGCCTATGTCCGCGCCGTGCGCAAGCACGTGCCTGACCTTGAGCCGTGTATTTCGGACACCAAGACGCCGATGCACTACGCGGCGGAAATTGCCAAAAAGAAACACCCCGACAGCATTGTCGTGTTTATCGGCCCGTGCCTTGCCAAACGCCGCGAGGGTCTTGACGACGATCTCGTAGACTACGTGCTTTCTATAGAAGAAATCGGCGCGCTCTTTATCGCCAAAGGAATCGACATCGCAAAAGCGGCAGACGAGACGGCCGAACAGATTCCGACCGTTTCCGGCCGCAATTTCGCCATATCGGGCGGCGTTGCAGAATCGGTGCGCGTGCGGCTCAAGCACCCGTCGCAGCTGAAAGCCGCGGTGATAAACGGCCTCGACAAAGCCGGTATGAAGCAGCTCGCTACATACGGAAAGATAAACGTCGGCGCGCTCCCGTCAAATGCGGATACGCCGAACCTCATAGAGGTTATGGCGTGCACAGGCGGCTGTATCGGCGGACCTTCCGTTATCACAAACCCCAAAGTATCCGCAATGCTGCTTAAAAAGTACGCGGAAAGCGGCGCTCCCAATCCGTCAAACGCCGAAGCGTAACAGCCGCCTGTTCTAAAAAACAGTTTCTGTAATAGCTGTCTGCCCCGCCGCAAACCGCCGCAGGACAGACAGCTTTTTTTCTGCTTGAGCCGCTGTCCATACATTCCGATAAATAACATACCGGAACCACGCCTTTAAAGCGCGGCGTGTCTATCTCCGGAAAGAATATCGTCCGCAGCGGGGAGCTTTATTCATGATGCACCAAAAGAAAACGGCACTGTTTGCGACAGGGCTTATACTGTTCATTGCGGCAGCAGTCATTTCCGTTTCCATATTTTCTTCTTTCTTTTCAACCGCCACAACGCCGCATAACGCGTTTATGTACCTGGGCAGCGCACTCATTTCCGTGTACGGAAT
>DXHG01000075.1 GCA_019113455.1 Candidatus Treponema faecavium
CGTATAATAGTCCCATACAGTAAGGAGTGTAGCATGAAGAAAATTGCAGTTCTTACCGGAAGCCCCCGTGCGCACGGCAACAGCGAACAGCTTGCCGATGCGTTTATCGTCGCGTCGCAGCAGAAAGGCAATGAGGTGGTTAAGATCCGCTGCGCCGAGCTCGATCTGCTTGGCTGCCGCGCCTGCAACTGCTGCTATGAGGATGAAAAACCATGCCTGATGGAAAAACAGTTCAACGACATCGCTCCGGTTATCCAGGAAGCGGCGGCCGTCGTAGTGTTTTCTCCGCTGTACTGGTTTTCGTTTCCGGCACAGCTTAAGGCCGTGCTCGATAAGTTTTACGCTTATATGCACGGCGGACGCTGCATAGCGGGAAAAGAGTGCGCAGCGGTGTTCTGTGGGGAAACTGATACAGAGTCTGACTTTGCCGGCATCAGCACTTCGTGGCGGCTGATTGCCGATTACCTGAAATGGGAAAACAAAGGGATTATCTGTATCTGCAATGCAGCAGAGCCGGGAGATATTGCGAAAACGGACGGTCTTGTGCGGGCTGCACAGCTTGCGCAATTATTCTAGTACGGTATTGTTTTGTGTCCGTAACGGAATGCGTGTGCACAAAACAATACCGCATAGTTATGAAAGTTATTATGTATTATGAGTATGCAGCATTTAGTGGAGTATTATGACGAATTATTCCCCGTGTCAGCGGAACAGCTTTCGTTTTATAAACAGATACTTGCACGGTATCGTAATCCCGTGAAAGTGCTGAATATCGGGTGCGGAACCGGTTCTTTTGAGCACAAGCTCGCGCGCCTTGGCCACGATGTAACGGGTCTTGAGGTATGGAAAGAACTGCTCGATTCTGCGGCGCGCCGCCGCCGTCTGCCGATGACGGCGGTGCGCTTTTTTAATATGTCAACGGTAGAAATGGGTTCGTTTTTAGGAAAAAAGTTTTACAACATTATTTCCTGCCTGAACGGCAGAATCGTTTTTATCCATGACAAAGCGCTCATGCGCAAATTTTTCTGCGACTGCAAAATGCTGCTTGCCGAACAGGGAACGCTTGTGCTGCAGCTGCCGAATTTTTCGCTGTTTCCCGGCCGTACAGAAGAGCTTCCGTGCCTCAAAAGCATACGGGCAAGTCTGGGAACGAAAATGGAGCGCACAGACAGCGAGACGCTCGTGTCGCAGCAGCTTACGACATGCAGCGGCAAGCGGGTGCACCTTATAGAAAAGGCGCAGATATATCCCATTACCGCGCAGGAAATAACGGAGAACGCTCAAGCGGCAGGTTTTTCCAACATCGCGGTGTACAGCGGTTTTGACTGCGGCGCCGCGCAAAAAACGTCTCCGTTTTTAACGTTTGAAATATACTGAAAACACTGCCGGCAAAGCGTTGTTATGTTATGTGCCAGCGTCCCTCCGTCTGCACAAAACGCTTTGCCGGTATTTCAAGGATGCGTCCGTCTTCTCCCGACAGTTTTATCATGGAGGTGAGCGGATTTATTTCTGTAATGCGGAAATTGGTTCCTTCATAAAACAGGCGGGCGCCTTCGTTGGGCAGCTTCTTGCGGGCTTCGGCATACCAGTTATACTCATACGCAAGGCAGCACAGCAGCCTGCCGCACTGTCCTGATATTTTCATTGAGTTGAGGGACAGGTTCTGCTCTTTTGCCATGCGGATAGAAACAGGCTGCAGCTTGTCCGACACGCTGTGGCAGCAGTATGGTCTGCCGCAGACGCCCAAGCCGCCGGTAATGCGTGACTCGTCGCGCACGCCGATTTGGCGCAGTTCAATGCGCATTTTGAATACGGATACAAGGTCTTTTACCAGTTCCCTGAAATCGATGCGGTTATCGGCACTGAAAAAGAAAAGGATTTTTTGTTCCTCAAGCAGATAGTGTGTGGCGATAAGCTTCATATCGAGTTTATGCTGCGCCACTTTTTCCTGAAACACGTGAAACGCCGTTTCTTCTTTGCTTTTGTTTTCTTCCCGTTTATCGAGATCGGCCTGCGCTGCCTTGCGTTCAACGGTTACGATATCCGACGCTTTAATGCCTGTCGGGGCGCTTGAAATACCGGTAACAAGCGCCATGTCTTTTCCGTAGCGGGTAGGAATGATCACGTAATCTCCCGCAGTAAGCTGCGGCGTGCTGTCCACCGCAGCGTACAGACTTTCCGAGGAATATTCCAGTTTAAGACGATACAGCGGAGATTTGCAGTTAAAATTTCCTGTGTCAGTTTGTTCTTCCGGGGACACAGCGTCTTCCAGCGAGGCAATATCATCGTATTCGCGGGCTTCTATATCGTTTTCAAAAACTTCACTCATATGGTACTCCTGTGCGGACAATCGCGTCTCTGCTCCGGCGGTCATGCCGGCTAAAGGAACGGGACTGCAAGGCGGTTTACATTAGTAAGTCTACAAGAATTCCGTTTATTTCATCAATCCGTGCAAGCATGGAAAGTTTATCATAATGGTTTGCAAGAAAATCTGCAGCAAGGCGGTCAAGCTTTTCGTCAACGATGCGGAGCATATAGTAGCGCTTTCTGCGCAGGATGCTGCGGCCGCTTTCGTGCATGTCGACTTCGTAGTTGCAGTGTACGACAAAGCGCATAAAATCGGACACCGCGCGCCGGTAGGCGGTAAACGATTCCATCGTTGAACCCGCTTTGAGGCTGTCTCCGGCTATGTCTACGTCGTCTTTAAGCTTAATAACCGCCTGTTCAAGCGGCATTCCGGCAACCTGCGGCGGGATAAACTCATCGTCAGGGAGCCCCAGTGAACGCAGATGCAGTATGCTGGCAAATGATTTATGCGTTTTTTGTTTTTTTTCGCTGCGTGCAGCCCCCTGCGCCGTCTGCGCCTGCGCCGCCGCATGGAGCGCCGACGCGACCGGATCCAGCTGCGCCATTATGCGTTTCCTGTCCGCTGCTCAAGCGACCGCTGTGCAATCGCTTTTCTTTCAGCGCGGTTTTTTTCTGCCTGTTCATAGCCGGCTTCGTCTTTACGTGAAATGCAGTAGCCGTGCAGCAGCACGTGTTCGGCAACTTCCAGCCGCCGCGTAGACACATCGCCTAACACGGCAGCCGTTGACAGCAGCTGAATGCGTTCAGGCGCGATAATGTCTCCTTCAACGATGCCGCCTGCGATAACGGAAGACGCAACGATGCTGCCTCTGATGCGGGAATGTTCGCCGGTAATTACCTTGCCTGTCGTGTGAACATCGCCGTCTATATCGCCGTCTATGCGGATGAACCCGTTTACCTTTAAGCTTCCGCCGACGGCAGACCCCGCGCCGATAACGGTGTTGATTGAAATGTCATCGGAATGAAACGCCATGGATTCCCCTATTGGTCTGTTCTGACGTTTATGTATTTTGCAGGATCTACCACGTCCGAACCGATGTGCACTTCATAATGCAGGTGCGGGCCGGTAGAAAGCCCCGTGTTTCCGATAGCACCGATAACGTCATGCTGAGAAACAAACTGTCCTTTTTTTACATAGACCGCAGACATATGCGCGTACCGCGTGTAAAATCCGTGTTTGTGCTGGATAATCACATAATTGCCGAAACCGCTGTCATACGTTACGGTAACGACCTGGCCGTTTGCCGTGGCGACAATCGGGTCTCCCTGCCGCCAGGTTGAAAAATCAAGCCCTTTATGTATGTACCATTGCCCCGTTATCGGATGCACATTCTGTCCGAACTCCATCGATATGTGGCCGACGCCGTTTTTGAGCGGCCAGATGCTGGGAATGTCTGAAAACAGTGTTTCCTGCGTTTCAAGCATACGGCCGATTTGCTCAATCGGCTGAATAGCTCCCTCAAGATACGACGTGAGCTGTTTTATGTCTCCCGTTTCCTGCAGCGAGCCCGACGCTATGTCCCGCGTGCTGAACAGCGAGCTTAAGTCGCTGCCGGCAGTATCGCCTGCAGAAGTACCTGCAGGCTGCGCGATGCCGAGCAGCGACAGCGACTGCGTAAGCGACGACTGAAAGCGCTTTGCTGTCTGAAGAAGGTTTTCGTTTTCATCCATGAGCTCATCGAGGCTTGCGAGCGTGTCGCGGTTTTCCTCGGTGAGCCGTGAAATCTCAAGGCTTGAGCTGATTGCCTGTTTATTAAAATAGAAGAAAGACGCAAGGATGCCGCAGAAGATAACTGCGCCGAACACAATGGCAAACACATTTGTCTGCACATTAAACACGCGGTCCTGCGAGTGCGGCACAATCATTATCGTGATTTTTCTGTCGCAGACGGCAAAAAAACGTGATACGGCACGGCCTGCGCCGCGTGCCGCCTGAGCGATAAAATGTGTAAGAGAATTAACGGTATCTTTTTCTAAACGTTTATATCTTCGTGAACGCGGCACTGTTATGCTCCGATCTGCAGCAAGTATATCATAATAAATTGGCTGCTGTCAAATTACAAAATACAGTGTATATCAAGAATCAGCGTTTCTGCATAAAACGTATAATTTGCATATTGCGCACAAATATATAGTTATACACAATGTATCCATGCTGTTTCAGCCGGCACAGCGGAATTCCTTTCTTGACAATTATAATCTCCTGCATTATCCTAATCGGTAACAATACTTATAAAGTTTAGCTTTATATATATTTTAACGACAAGCGTATTTTTTAGTTACTCTAATTCATTAGGAAGATACACCATGCAGTTTTTTGATACTCATGCCCACATCGGGCTTATTTATGATGACCCTATAGAGCAGCTCCGCGTTGTACAGAAAGCCAAGCAGGCAGGCGTAACCCGTATTGTCAGCATCTGCAACAACCTGCATGATTTTGCCGAAGTATACGAGCACCTCAAGGCGGTGCCGGGCGTATACCACGCCGTTGGCGTCGCTCCGTCTGAAGTCAATTCCCCGGGCAAAAACTGGATCAGTACAATAGAACAAAGTTTGCAGCTGCCTAACGTAATCGCGCTTGGCGAGATCGGCCTTGACTATTACCGCAAATTCGGAGACCGGAGCTCGCAGGTAGAGCTCTTTATCACGCAGCTTGAAATTGCAGAAAAGCACAATGTGCCGGTGATTATCCATAACCGCGATGCGGGCAAAGACGTGCTTTCCATATTGCAGCAGCGTATGCCGCAGGCAGGCGCGGTGCTGCACTGCTATTCGGAAAATGCCGCGTATGCGCGCAAGCTGCGCAATTATCCGGTGTATTTCTCGTTTGCCGGCAACCTCACGTACCGCAACGCGCGCAATCTGCATGAAACCGTGTTTGCCGTGCCGATTGACCGCATACTGGTAGAAACGGAAAGCCCGTTTATGGTGCCTGCCGAATACCGCGGCCAGCGCAACATGCCGGCATACCTGCCTTCGACAGTTGCATTTCTTGCCGAAATGCTTGAAATGGACTTGGAGGCGCTTGCCGCCCGGCTGTGGAAAAACAGCTGCGCGTTCTTTAAGCTGCCGGAAGCGGCGGAATAGCCGGTGAGCGGAGAGCTGTTTCATCCCGTCGATATCGGGCCGGTGCATATCCCCGGCAATCTGTTTCTGGCACCCGTTGCGGGGTATTCCGACCGCGCGTTCAGGCAGGTATGCCGCACAGGCGGCGCTGATTTTGCCTATACGGAAATGGTATCGGCAGAAGCGCTTGTGCGCGGCAGCGCAAAAACATCCGCGCTCATGCAGAAAGCCCCCAATGAGACGCAGTATGCGGTGCAGCTCTTCGGCGGCAGTCCTGCATCGATGGAGCGGGCAGTCTCTCTGGTGCGAGAGCGTTTTTTTCCCGACATTATCGATATAAATGCAGGCTGCCCTGTTCCTAAAATCGTTAAAACAGGCGCGGGGAGCGCGCTCACGCGGGACCCTGAGCGGCTCGCAGCCGTTGTGCGCGCCGCAGTTAAGGCCGCCGGAAGCGTGCCGGTTACGGTAAAAATCCGTTCCGGCTGGGATGCCGCGCACCTGTCCTGGAAAGAAGCAGCGCTCGCCGCGGCTGAAGCGGGAGCTGCGGCGGTAACGCTCCATCCGCGCACCCGCGCGCAGGGATACGACGGGCGCGCCGACTGGGAGCTGCTTGCAGAATTACGCGCGCTGCTTGCAAAAGAAACGGACGGCGCGGTGCCCGTATTCGGTTCCGGCGACGTGTTTTCTCCCGAAGCGGCGCGCGATATGCTTGCGCAGACCGGCTGCGCGGGCGTCATGTTCGCGCGCGGCGCGCTCGGAAACCCGTTCATTTTTGCACAGACAAAAGAACTGCTGCTGCACGGCAGCTATGCCGACATACCCGCATCACGGCGCATTGAAGCCGGTCTGCGCGAGCTTGAGCTTTTATGCGCGGACAAAGGGGAAGCGTGCGCGTGCCGCGAAATGCGAAAGCGCTTCTGTGCGTATTCAAAAGGACTCTCAGGAGGCGCAGAGCTCCGCGCCCGGATTGCCCAGGTGCAAACGGCTGCGGAGTACCGCACGCTTTTTGCGCCGTACACAGAACCTGCCCGTTCATAAACGCGCAGACAGTACCCGTGTGAACATATCAGCTGTATAACACACTAAGGAATTTGCCGATGGCTAATAAAAAATTTGCCGTTTATCCGGAATGAAATTTGCCGTCGGCCAGCGAGACACTTGC
>DXHG01000076.1 GCA_019113455.1 Candidatus Treponema faecavium
ATCTCGGCGTGCTAACCACGATACCGTCGGAAACCGTCTTTGAACCGCTGTATGCAACGCTGCGGCGGAACGTGTATCTTACCGTAACGATTCTTTCGCTCACGATTATTTTTATCTATTTCTTTTCACGCACAATCAGCACGCCGGTGCGCCGGCTGGCAGCCGCTTCAAACGAGATCGAGCAGGGGCGTTTTTTGATAGACCTCAAACCGCGCACCCGAGACGAAATAGGGCTTTTGACGCGGCGCTTTGTAAAAATGGGCCAGGGTCTTGCCGAACGGGAACGCCTTAAAGACACGTTCGGCCGCTTTATCAACAAGGATATTGCCGAAAAAGCACTGCGCGGAGAGCTCACGCTCGGCGGCGAGACAAAATTCGTTACTATCTTTTTCTCGGATATCCGCTCGTTTACTGCAATTTCAGAAAAGCTCGAACCGTTTGAAGTTGTTGAGTTCCTGAACCTATACATGACGCGCATGGTCAACTGCGTAAACGAGACCGGCGGCGTTGTAGACAAATTTATCGGCGACGCCATCATGGCCGTATGGGGAGCGCCCGTGTCAGCAGGCAGCCCCGCTGCCGATGCGCTTAACTGCATACGCGCGGCGCTGATGATGCGCTCATCCCTCATGGAGTTCAATGCCGGACGCGGCGGAGACAAAAAACCGATTATCAAAATCGGCTGCGGCATAAACACCGGCCCTGTTGTCGCCGGTCAGATTGGTTCAAACGACCGCATGGAATACACCGTTATCGGCGACGCGGTTAACTTTGCCTCGCGCACGGAATCGCTCAATAAACCGCTTGGCACCGATATTCTGATTACGGAAAATACCTACGAGCTCATAAAGGAACATATCATTGCCGAACAGATGCCGTCAGTAACGGTAAAGGGAAAAGAAAAACCGGTGCGCATGTACGCGGTAGTTAATCTGCGCGGCGCTTCTGACATCGCCGGTACCGGTCCAACCGGCCCGCAGTCGCTTGCGCAGGTGCGCAAGCTGCTTGGTATCCCGACTCCTGATTTTGCCAAGGTGAACCTCGATGAAGAAGAAAAGAAATACAAGATCAAAAATTAAGGATATTCTTGTAGTTCTCTTGTTTTTGTTTATCGCAGGAGCCGGCTTATACCTATTTTGGAACGATCTTAACCGTTCGCTGACAAAACTGAACGAACAGCCAATCGCGACGATTACTTATAAGTACCGCGTTGCGCAGCGCCGCTTTATTGACCGCCTTATCTGGGATCGCCTGCAGCAGAACACGCCGCTGTATAACGGAGACACGATACGCACCGCCGCGCAGGCGGAAGCGACAATACATTTTATTGACAACAGCATCATGGAGCTGCAGGAAAACTCCATAGCGCAGGTGTTCCTTGATACGGAAGGCGCGGCGGAAATCAATTTTTCAGGCGGCGGCATCCGCATAGACGCGACGGCGGCGCAGACCGGCGTACGGCTTCGTTCAGGCAATGCTTCCGTGCAGGTTTCGTCAGGTTCAGAACTCGCGGCGCACGCTACCGCGCAATCAAGCGGCGCAGCAGGAGGTGCGCAGAGTTCCATGCCGCTTACGCTGCAGGTGCTGCGCGGTTCCGCCGCTCTCACAGACGCCCAGGGAGCAGGCGTGCAGAGCCTCGCTGCCGGTAGCACGTTTAACGTAGACGCCGCGGGCGCTGTTTCTCAGACAATACTGACCGTAACGTCTCCGACAGCGAACGCAAAAGTGCTCAGCATGGGAGCAGAGACAGTGCCGGTTGATTTTTCCTGGACGGTGCATAATCTGCCTGAACGCAGCAATATTATTCTTGAAACAGCGCAGGACAGGGATTTCACGGCGCTCGTGGAACAGATAGCCATTTCCGGCCTGCAGAATGTAACGCTTGATATTCCTGCAGGAATAACGTGGTGGCGCATATACGCGGCAGACGGCAGCGAACCGATTGCAGACGCAGCGGTATCAGGCCGTATTCAGGTGCTTGACACCCCGAAGCCTGAACTCACCGTGCCGGCAAATAACGACGTGTTTTCGTATCGGACAAAGCATCCGGCGCTGCGGTTTGTGTGGACCGGAAACGAATACGCAGCTTCGTATCTGCTTGAAATCGCGGATAATCCCGATATGCAAAACCCGCTGTTCTCGCAGCAGACGCAGCAGACGTCAAGCATTATCTCAACGCTTGGAGCGGGCAGCTACTATTGGCGCGTTACGCCGTTTTATGTTATCAACAACACCGGCGCAGGGCCTGCGTCAGCTGTCGGGCAGTTTTCGATTGAGCAGCGGGGAGCGCTTGTGCCGCCGGAACTGAATCTGCCTGAAGCGAACGGCTTTATAAACACCGACGCGCAGGATGAGCGCGGTTCGCTCCGTTCCGTATTCTTTTCATGGCAGAATGATCCTGAAGCCGCCTCATACCGCATACGCATATCACGCTCCAGCGATCTCTCTGCCCCTGCCGTAGATGCGGCGACATACGCAAACACGTATCAGGTCATACCGGAGCAGGCGAATATCGCGGACGGCCGCTGGTACTGGGGCGTTACGACAACCGACATAGAAGGCAATACCTCAGCCGTTTCCGAAATCAGATCGTTTACCGCGGTAAAAGGCGATATTGTATTCTATACGGTGTTCCCGCCCGATGAGTATAATATTGCCGATTCGCGCATGTTTGACATTAAATTCACGTGGAAAAACAATATTCCCGGAAACCTGCGCTTTCAGATAGCGCGCGACGCTGCGTTTACCGACATGCTTGCAGACGACGTGCTTGATTCCTCCATACTGAGCAATTCCGGCAAGACGCTTGCAGACGGCAGCTACTACTGGCGCATCGCGACGCAGGAACCGCTGGGCGGCGATGAACCGCTGTATACCGAACCTAAGCGGTTCTATGTGCTGCCGCCGCTTAACGCGCCTGTGCAGACAGCGCCCGCTGCAGGTGAGCGGCTCATCGTCTACCCCGACACACCCAGCCGCTTTGAATGGAGTCCGACAGCGGGAGCAGATTACTATCAGTTCGCGCTCTATGAATCAGAAAGCCTTGACCCGCTGTACCAACATAACTTTGTAGGCGATACGTTTATCGAGCTTGACTTGCAGGATATGCCGAGCGGCTACTACTACTGGACGGTGCAGGCAATCGCGGAAGAAACGATGCAGGCGACGCGGCGCACCGGCATAACAGCGCAGGCCACATTCCGCATGATACCGCTGCATCCGATAGAGCTGCACGAGCCGCAGAACGGCGTACACATCAGCGGCCTTGACGCCTACTATAATCCGCCGGCTGTTTCGTGGCACTCGCCTGATCCGCTCAGAAGCGGGCAGTCCCGCTTTACGCTTGCAGAAAGCTCTGCCCTGCTGCCTGCATCGCACACTGCTGCTGTATCGGAAAGCCCGCGCGTGATTATGACGCAGAACTCGCCGCCTGAACAGATACAGCTTCCGCGGCTTACGGCAGGAACCTATTACTGGAACGTTACCGGCATTACCGTTGACGAACTTGACGTTACCCCGCGCAGTCCGTTCTCGTTTACCGTCGATCCCATACCGCCCTTCCCTGCGGTGCCGGACATGACGCCGCCTGACGGCTCCGTGTTTGACGAAACATACCTCGTAAACACGCTTTCACTGCAGTTTACCTGGCAAAGCGTTCCCGATGCAGAGGCGTACGTCTTTACGGTATACAAAAAAAACGCAGGAACCGTGCGCGAGACCGTTATCTCCGAAATGATACCTGCTGACGCAGAGCTTTCGTATCTGATTGAGGATATTTCCGTTCTCGACGTAGGCAGCTTTGTCTGGACAGTAGAGGCCGTCCGCCTTACAGACGACGGAGAGATACTGCAGCACGGCGTTACTGAAGACACCGTGTTCTCTGTTACGCTGCCGGAAATACCTCAGTTTACTGTCGCAGATCCGGGAGAATTGTATGGCAACTAGCGCAAAATATATTCTTTCATATGTACTGCTTTTTCTGCTGCACGCTGCGCTCACCGCGCAAAACAGCTCCCCCGTCCAGCTTGACACGACGAATTACCGCATCGTTACAGACGAAAACGGGGAACAATATATTGAACAGACGCTTTCGTGGCAGCGCATAGACTATATCCGCGAATATGAAGTGATTATTGACCGCCAGGATGAAAACGGGCACTGGGTTACGGTTGAACAGACAACCACACAAGACAATTTAATTACCCTCCGCCTTGACGGCGGACAGTACCGCTGCGCTGTAATCATATACAACCTGCTGGGCAAAAAAGCGTATCAGACGCCGTACACGGAGTTTACCGTAGAAAAAGCGACGCGGCCTGAAATCAGATCCCTGTCCCCTTCACTTATCTATCTTGATGAACCGGTAAGCGGCACGTTTTCCGTGCGCGGCGTGCAGCTGCTCCCCGAGTCTGATTTTGTGCTGCTGCGGCTTAGCAATAACGAAACGCACACACCTGAATCGTATGTCCCTGACGGCCGCGGCAGAAGTGCAGAAGTAACGTTTGACACCTCTCTTTTTGACACGGGAGAGTATGTCTTGCAGGTAAAAAACCCCGGCGGTTTTCAGGCGGAGATGCCGCTCACCATAAAGTTCTACAAATGGTATGACTTTACGATTTCTGCAGGCTACTCGCCAAACTTTGTCCTTGCCGACGACACCATTATACACTACTTTGACACGCGCATGGCGCTGCTCGGCGGAGATTTCCGCATGACGTTTATTCCGCTTAAACGAAGGTTCGGCTATATCGGCGTGTCGCTTTCCATGCTGTATCACCGGCTTTCGACACAGCTCGATGCGTATAATCTGTCCGTAAATGTGTTTCAGGCATATATAAACGCCGTGTACCAATACCCGATTATAAAAAACCGGCTCGTTATTGACGCACATGCCGGAGTCGGCTTTCTGTTTCTGCATAATCTTATTTTTGCATATCCGCACGACATTACGTCTGACCCATTCACGTCGTTTTATTTTGCGGCAAACGCTGGAGCAGCGCTGCAGCTATACGTGTGGAAGCGTTTATATATAGAAGCAAAAGCAGACTTCATGATTGCCCCCATCATGAAAGACATGTATCTTATGTCCGTGCAGCCGGTGCTTTCTATCGGCTATCAGTTCTGATTCCGCGCTGCCGCGTTTAGGTCTATGCTCTGAAGCTGACAGCTTACTATGCAATAAATCCGCATCAGCCCTGCTTAAATGACAGAATAATTATAGTATATGACAGAATACTGTGAGAACTAAACGGTTTATTACGGTATATTACAACCGTAAACTAAAACTTAGGAGGTTACATATGTATACAGCAACTGTTAAAACAGCTGACAC
The DNA here is from genome assembly GCA_019113455.1 of Candidatus Treponema faecavium. GTDB lineage: Bacteria > Spirochaetota > Spirochaetia > Treponematales > Treponemataceae > Treponema_G > Treponema_G faecavium. Next base: position 5,333 of record DXHG01000076.1, read on the forward strand.
CGCAGCTCTTTTCAGGACAATCAATTCATGCAGCGAGCCGGTCATTTGTACCTACAACAACGAGACATTTGATCTGCGCCGCAACGCTGCAGTACAGACAACGATACTGTTAACACACAAAGGACAGGACGCCATAGAACTGACTGTCCATACGCGCAATACGCAAGACACGATGAAGCTCCTGCACTTTATGATTTCAGGAGAGCACCGCGTGCAGCCCGCAGCCGCCAAAACAGCGCTTGAAAACGCCGCTCTGGCAGTACGCCGGCTGTTTTCCAAACGCGCGGCGCGCAAAATCACTGCATAATATCACACACTGCCTGACGGCAGTGTTCCTCCAACGAGCGCTGTTCCCATATCAGGAACAGCGTTTTTTTATTGCGGCGTGCAGAAGCGCCGCCTCCCGCACACCTCCCTGCCTGCAGGAATTTTCCCGATGGCAAAGGTAAAATTAAGAAGGATTGTTTTTTCAGACCGAAACGCGCGCCCATCAGCAGCGGCACGCTGCATCACATGATGCAGAACACGGACAGTTCGGTAAAATCAAGTTCTTTCGGGTTAGTCTCCAAGAACCGCAGCAGCGCCTGAAATACCGTGTCAGGGAACACGGTGCCGATCATTTTGCGCATAATTTCCAGCGCCTCGGACTGTTTAAGCGCGCTCCGGTACGGACGTTCAGAAGTAAGCGCGTCGTAGATGTCCGCCGTACTGAGTATCAGCGACAGGAGCGGTACGTCTTTTATGTGATAGTAGCCGTTTCCGTCAAGCCGTTCATGGTGATAGAGGATAATCTTACTGATTTCAGTAAAGTACGGCAGATCTTTCAGAATGGAATATGCAACTTTTGGATGCCGCTTCATGATTTCGTATTCGGCGTCCGTGAGGGCGCTCTGCTTTAAAAGTATGTTGTCAGGAATACCGATTTTGCCGATATCGTGGAGCAGCGCCGCATATTGCAGCATATCGTACTGCGAAGCAGGGATTGCAAGCTGACTTGCGATATTCATCGCGTACACCATAACGCGCTCAGAATGTCCCGCCGTGTACTCGTCGCGCGCTTCAAGCATGTGCGAGAGTGAAATAATCACCTTAAAATACTCATTGTCTACTTTATCGAGCAGATAGCGGTTATGCAGCTCGAGCGACAAAAAAGATGACAGGATGCAGAGCTTTCCCATCGTAAGCACGGAAAAAGAACCGGTCTGTTTTGAATCCTGAGACAGCGCAAGCACGCCGAATTTCTGCCCCTTATGCGTTACCGGAATACAGATAATGGAATTGCGCAAAAAAGATTCTTCCCGAATCGCCACGAGCGACGGGTTTACCGCAATGTTTTCTTCAAGCAGAATACGCTGTGTTGCAAGCACCATACCGCAAACGCCCTGCGATGCGCTGAGCGTTTGCGGCCGCTGGTCAAGCCCGTACCACGCGACCGGAGACAGTATCTGTGAGTTAGGCGAATACTTATAATACACGCCGCGGTCAAACGGAATAGACTCGTGTATATCGAGCAAAAAGCAGCTGCGCAGTTTTGCAAGCGAGTTATACCGCCCGAACACGACCGCGTATCGGGACAGCTGCGACGTCTCAAACTGCCCCGCTTCATACAGCATCGCGGCATATAAATTAAGACGGAAGCGGCTGATAAACGGCAGCAGAAAATCATCGGGCGCGAGGCGCTTTTCAAGCGTGTCCGTGCCGTCTTGAGAGGCATAATCCTCAATCAAAAAGAACGCGAGCAGGCGCGACAGATGCACGATTGGCACAACGCAGGTACTTGAGTAGTACGATATGAGCATTTCCATGATAATCATATCCTCATACCGCACGTCCTGCTTTATCAAATCAAACCGAATACAGCGGTTTCCGGCGTCATACTCCTTGAGGAGCGCGGCAATAAACGTGGACGACGAAGGAATGACAAAAATGCTCTTTTTATCAAAGTCGAGATACAAATCCGCTTCAAACGAATAGATAAACATGTGAACGGCAGTGTCTGCAACATGCCGCTGAAAAACCTGCCGCGCCTGCTTCAGCAAGTCTGATTTGCACTCCCAGTTATCAAGACTGTCCAGCGATGAACCGGTTTCAGACCGCCCGCAGCGTGCCAGGTTACTATTTTTAAAGAATGTAATCACGTATATACTGTCCTA